>JACVRU010000103.1 GCA_014534295.1 Thermoleophilia bacterium
GCCGCGAAGAAGGTCGCGCCCGACTCGTTCGCGACCGCCTTCGCGAGCAGCGTCTTGCCGGTGCCCGGCGGCCCGTAGAGGAGGAGGCCCTTCGGCACGCGCGCGCCGAGCCGCTCGAAGCGGCGGGGGTCGCGCAGGAAGTCGACGACCTCCTGCAGCTCCTCGCGCGCGTCGCGGACGCCGGCCACGTCGGCCCAGGTCACGGAGGAGGCCGAGTTGGGCTCGATCTGCGCGGGCTTCACCCGCGGCATCAGCGCGACCGTCCGCCAGAGGAGGAAGACGATCAGCACGAGCACGAGGAAAAACGCCACCGGGAGACCCCAGATGACGAAGTCCTGGAACGTCGAGACCAGATCTCCCAGCGGCATCCGGATTGCCATCGGCAGCGGGAGTCCCACCCTAAAGCCGAACAGCGAGTCCGGCCGCGATCTCGTCCGCTGTCGTGAACTCGACCCCGCGCTCGCGCCACGCGGCGGTGCAGCGGGCGGTGCGGCTCTCGTCGAGCCCGCGGGCGGCGTCCTCGACGAAGCGCACGCGGTAGCCGCGGTCGAGGAAGCCGCGGATCGCCGCGTCGTCGCAGACGTCGGTGGCGACGCCGAAGACGACGATCTCGTCCGGGTCGAGCCGCTCGAGGAGACGCTCCGCGTTCGGATTCGTGAACACGTCGAAGCTCTTCTTCAGGAGCAGGAACTCGCGCCCCTCGAGGTGGCGCTCCGGCAGGAGCTCGAGCGTCATCGGCACCGGGTCGACCTGGTCGGTCTGGGGGACCTTGCGGGCGCCGCGCGTGCCGCGGAGGCAGTGGGGCGGATACGTCCGCTCGAAGTCGGGCTCGTCCGAGAGCTCCAGGTCGGTCAGCTCGTGGTCGTCGGCGGAGGCGACGTGGACGACGCCGGCGGCGCGCGCCGCGTCCACGAGCTTCTTCATCGCCGGGATCGTCTCTTCCGCGCCGGGAACGGCGAGCTTCCCGTCGGCATGCACGAAGTCGACCTGCGTGTCGACGTCCCAGAGGATCACTCGACCTCCTCCAGGCGGCGGTTGTGCCGGAAGCGCCGGCCGACCTTGCCCGCGCCGCGCCCGTCCGCCAGCACCACGTCCGCCGTGAAGTCGTTCGCACCGCGGATCAGCGACGAGCCGACGCCGTACGCGTCCACCGGCACCTCGCGGCGCTCGAACTCGCGGATCTTCTCCACGGTGAACCCGCCCGAGACGACGATCTTCACGCGCTCGAAGCCGTCCGCGTCCAGGGCGTCGCGCACCTTGCGCACGAGTCGCTCGTTCACCCCGGTCGGCCGGAAGTCGCCCAGCTCTTCCCAGAGCGAGCGGTCGACGAGGCTCTCGGAGGTATCGAGCCGGACGCCCCAGAGCTTCGGCCCGAGCGCGCGCGCCACCTCGAGCGCCGTCTCGACGGAGTTGTTCTCGAAGTCGACCAGGACCGTGACGTTCGTGTCCGGCGGCGCCCACTCGGCGAACTTCGTCGCCGCGAGGACGGTGTTGCCGCCGTAGGCCGAGATCAGCGCGTGCGGCACGGTCCCGATCCCCCTGCCGCCCCACCAGCTCGCCTGGTCGTCGGTGGTGACGCCGATCGGGGCGCCGACGATCCGGCCGGCGAGGTAGGCGGCGTAGCCGTCTCCCGTCTGCACCTTCCAGTGGTCGTGGCGCGCCGGCATGAAGATCACGGGCTTCCCCTCGGCCGCCTCGAGCACGGCGACGACGTTGGTCGTGATCAGCGTGCGCCGCGCGAGCACGCCGAGGTAGAGCGTCTCCAGGTGCGCGAAGTGCGTGTAGTCGCCCTCGATCGTCATCACGGTCTCCCACGGCTCGATCGGGTCGCCGTCGTGGAGCGCGTGGACCGTGAGCGCGTCCCAATCGTGGGAGCAGAGCTTGAGGATCGCGATCGCCTCGTCCATCCCGCCCAGGTAGGCCTCGCGCTTCTGGAAGACCTGCATCACGACCCGCGGCCGCCGTTCGTCGTCGACGAGCGTCGAGCGGGCGTGGTTGAAATACGCGTCGGTGTAGTAGCCTGACCGCATCTTCTCGACCGGGAGGTCGAAGATCTCCGGCGGCAGCCGCCGGCGGGGCGTTTCGAGCTTCATGCTTCCCGCTCGAGTTCGAGGCACGCGGCGAGCGCGGCCTCCGCGACCTCGAGCTGCTCGCCCGTCGGCTCCGCGGTCGAGATCCGGTGCTGGAGCTCGTGCCCCGGCTTCGAGAGCGCGCGGGCGAGCGGGTGCCGCGGGTTCTTGACCATCCAGCCGAAGAGCTCCACGGCGGCGGCGATCGCCCCCACGGAGGCCGCGAGCCGCGCCGGCCCGCGCAGGTGGGCGGGCGCCTTGGCGGCGAGGACGTTGCCGATCGCCTGCGTGGCGATCAGCGGGCCGACGAGGTGCCCGCCGCAGCGTTCGTGCTCCTTGCCGGTCGGCTCGCCGTGCTCGTAGCTCCCGATCGAGATGTGCTCGGCGCCGTGATAGGCCGCCAGCTCGCCGCCGCGGAGCGCGAGGAGCGCCGGGCCGAGCGCGAGCAGGCCGGAGACGAGCTCCTGGGCCGCCGGGCGGATCCGCGGCGCCGAGCGCACGACGCGGACGGCTGCGCCGGCGCCGGCCATGGCCGCGAGGATGCTCGGCCGCTGGAACGGCAGCTGAGCCTCGGGCAGGCGGCGGCGAAGGTCGGGGAGGAGGGCGAAGACCTCGGCGAGCTTCGCAGGCCCTCGCAGCAGCGGGTTGTCGACCTCCGAGGAGCGGAGGCGCTTGCGGGCGGAGGCGACCTTCAGCTCGCCGGAGGGCAGCCGGATCGCGCACGCCCAGGCAGTCGGCCCGTGGACGAGCACGCCGTTCCCGAGCGCCATCCCCCCGAGCCGGACCTTCTCCTCGTCGGCCATCGCGCCCTCACGTTAGCGCGCGCAGGGCGGCCTGCAGCGCCCCAGCGGCCGGCCCGAGCGCGTAGCGTGCCGCGTCGATGGAGGCGACGGGCATCACCTCCCGCACGGACGAGGACGTGAACGCCTCGTCCGCGCCGAGCAGCTCGTCGAGCCGGTACACGCCCTCCTCGACCCGGTAGCCGAGCTCCGGCGCGGCCTCGACGACGACCGCGCGCGTGACGCCCGCGAGCACGCCTAGCTCGAGCGCCGGCGTGTGGAGCGTCTCGCCGCGCCGCCACCAGACGTTCGTCGTCGGCCCCTCCAGCACGATCGCGTCCCGGGCGAGGAAGACCGCGTCGTCGGCGCCGCGGCGCTTGGCCTCGTCGACGGCGACCATGTTCGCCGCGTAACTCGTCGACTTGATCCCGCCGAGCAGCCAGGGCGGGTCGACGCCGAGCGGGACCGTGACCAGGGCAATCCCCCTGGCGCGCAGCACCTCGAGGTCGGGCGGCAGCTCGCCGACGAGCGCGAGCGCCGTCGGCTCGCCGCTCCCCTCCCGTCCCGGCGTCACGTAGAGCCGCAGGAAGGCGT
Source organism: Thermoleophilia bacterium (assembly GCA_014534295.1). Lineage (GTDB taxonomy): Bacteria > Actinomycetota > Thermoleophilia > Gaiellales > Gaiellaceae > JACVRU01. The sequence continues at coordinate 3,443 of JACVRU010000103.1, forward strand.
CGACGGCCCCGGCGGCGGCGAGCGCCTGCGCCGCGAGCTCCTCGACGCCGGGCGGCACGACCACGCCGAGGCGCGCGGCCGACTCCCCGAGCCGGTCGAGATGCCGCCCGAGCCGGAAGGGGCGGCCGGCGTAGACCCGGGTCGTCTCGAACGCGCCGCGCCCGCGCAGGAACGCCTCGTCGTCGGCGTGGACGGCCGGCTCGGAGGGGTCGACGAGCCCGCGGCCGGAGACGGCGAGCGCGAGCAGCGTCATCGGAGAGCCGGCTGCGGCAGCGGAGCGCCGATCGACTCGAGCAGCGGACGTGCCTTCACCCACGACTCCTCGATCTCCGCAGCCGGGTCGGAGTCCCAGACGATCCCGCCGCCGACCCAGAGGTGGAGGCGGCCCTCCGCGACGGCGAACGTGCGGATCGTCAGCGCCAGCTCGAAGTCGCCGTTCGGGTGGATCGTCCCCAGCGCGCCCATCGACGCTCCCCGGCCGACGGGCTCGAGGCGCGCGATGTGGTCGAGCGCGGAGATCTTCGGCGCACCCGTCACGGAGCCGCCGGGGAAGGTGGCGGCGAGGATCTCGGCCAGGCCGGCGTCTTTGCGCAGCGCGCCCTCGACTGTCGAGACGAGGTGGACGACGCCGGCCAGCTCGCGCTCGGCGGCCAGCTCGGGCCAGCGGACGCTGCCCGGCTCGCAGACGCGGGCGAGGTCGTTCCGCTCCAGGTCGACGATCATCACGTGCTCCGCAGCGTCCTTCTCGCCTTCGACGTGCTCCCCGAGGGGGCGGGTGCCCTTGATCGGCGAGGTCCAGAGCCGCCTTCCGCGCCGGGCGAGGAAGAGCTCCGGGGAGGCCGAGACGACCGTCCAGCCTTCGCCGCCGAACGCGCGCGCGTGGAGCGGTCGGAGCGGGGCCAGCAGCTCCGCCAGCGCCGCGGGGTCGCCCTCGATCGGCGCGGACAGGTGCTGGACGAGGTTCACCTGGTAGACGTCGCCGCGCTCGATCGCGGCTCGCACCTCCTCCACGGCCTCCGCGTACTCGGCGTCGGTCCAGCTCCGCTCCCAGCGTCCGACGCGGACCCGGGGAACTGTCCCCCGACATGGCTCGGCGGTACGTGTCTGAGCAGCGAGGAGCGGCAGCCGGCAGGGCTCCGAGGGCGGCGGAGCGGAGTCGCGTCGGAGCGGCTCGGACAGCCCGTAGCCGACGTAGACATCCGCCACGAGCCCGGGACGCAGCTCCTCGGCGAGGTACGCCTCCAGCGCCTCGAAGGCCCCGTCCGGAGACCAGAGCTCGAGCACGCCTACTCCAGAGCGCCGATCGAGTGCGCCGCGTACCGCAGGAACTCGACTCCGAGCTCCAAGTCGTCGACGTGCACCCGCTCGTCGGCCGAGTGGACGAGCATCGTCGCGACCTCCGGGTCCATCGCCCGGATCGGGAAGAACCCGTAGGCCACGGTCCCGAAGGCGGCCCGCAGCCAGTGGCTGTCCGTGAAGCCGGGGACGCAGAGCGGTACCGGCCGCGCGCCGGGCTCGAGCTCCTGGACGAACGCGTCGACCGCGTCCCAGAGCGGCGTGTCGAGCGGGGAGCGAGTTCCGCCCTGCGCCTCCGTCAGCTCGTACTCGTAGTCGAGGTCCTCGGGCATCAGCCCGCGGAGGACCGCCTCGGCCTCCTCGACCGTCCGGCCCGGCTGCAGGCGCCGGTCGACGGTCAGCTCGCAGAAGGCGGGGATGACGTTCCGCTTCCTCGAAGCGGAGATCATCGTCGGCGCCATCGTCAGGGACAGCAGCGGCTCGAGCACGGCGGCGGCCAGAGGGGAGATCTCCCGCGCGCGATCGAGAGCCTCCTCCACCGGCGGCAGCTCCCCGCCCGTGACCCCGCGCACGAGCGCCTCGGTCTCGGGCATGTAGCTCGGCTCGGGCTGGAAGCCGGCGATCCGGCGGATCACGTCGGCCGCCTTGACGAGCGCGTTGTCCGCGATCCCGGGTATCGACGCGTGCCCCGAGCGGCCGAGGATGCGCAGCACGAAGGGAGCGCTCATCTTCTCGGCGGAGGCGCAGAGGTAGAAGACGTTCCCGCCCAGCTCGACGCGGTCGCCGGCGCCCTCGTTGACGGCGTAGTCGGCCCGGACGGGCTCCGGGTGCTCCTCGACGAGCCACTGAAGCCCGAAGCCCGCACCCACCTCCTCATCGGCGGCCGCGACGAAGATCAGGTCGCCGTTCGGCCGGAAGCCCTCGCGTGCGAGCGAGGCGATCGCGACGGCGCTCGCGGCCACCTGCCCCTTCATGTCGAGCGCACCGCGGCCCCAGACGTGGTCGTCCTTCAACTCGCCCGACCAGGGATCGACCTGCCACTCGACGGGGTCGGCGAGCACCGTGTCGGTGTGGGAGAGGAGGGCGAGCCGGGGCCCGCCGCCCCTGCCGCGGATCCGCGCCACGAGATTCGCCCGCTCCGGGACCCGCGCGTACAGCTCGCACTCGACGCCGCTCTCCTCGAGGTACTCGCGGAGCAGCTCCGCCGCCGCGGTCTCGTTGCCGGGCGGATTGACGGTGTCGATCCGGATCAGGCGCTGGAGGACGTCGACCGCCTCCGCCCGCAGGGAGACGGCCGTCATGCCGTTCCCCGCTCGGGCGCCGGCCAAGCCGGCGCCTTCGCTCTTTGCTCGCCTCGGTCGAGCCTACGGCTCATCGTCTTTGGCGAGCTGCGTCAGCTCGTTGCGCGCCTGCCAGAGCTCGGGGAAGATCCGCTGCTTGATCAGGCCGCCGAGCAGCTCGACCGGAGTCCCCTGCGTGCCCACGACCTCGTCCCCGATCACGCGCGCGACGACCTTGTAGTGCCGCATGCGCCAGACGACGAGCCGCTCGTCGAGCTCGATCACCTGCTCCGCGAGCTGGTACAGGTCCTCGTGCTCGCGGCCCTTGACGTACACGTCCGCCACGGACAGCCCGGCGTCGCGCCGAAGCTTGTGGAACGCCTGCCCCAGCGCAGGCGCGACACGGCGCAGCTCCCGGAAGCCCGGCGAGTCGAAGCCGCTGCCGTGGCCGAGCACCGGACGGATCCACTTCGTGTACTCCCAGGGGGACATCTGCTCGAGCATGTCGAGCTGTCCGTGGATCAGCTGGAGGCAGAGGTTGGCGCGCCGCAGCAGCCGGAGCGCGGGTCCGATCTCCCCCCGCTCGAGGTGCCCCGTCGCCTCCTCGACTTCGTTCCAGGCCAGCTTCAGCCAGAGCTCGGAGGACTGGTGGACGGTCTGGAAGAGGAGCTCGTCGTGGTGGGCCCGCTCGCCCGGCGACTTCTGGAGCTCGAGCAGCTCGTCGGTGCGGAGGTAGCGTTCGTAGTCGGAGCCGCCCCGGCCCGGGAGCACCGGCTGCGTGTAGTCCTCGGTCTCGGTGGCCATTCCCGTCCGGGAGCATA
>JACVRU010000082.1 GCA_014534295.1 Thermoleophilia bacterium
ACGGACTCGAGCCCGAGCTCGGGCAGCCGCCGGTCGCCGCCGCAGCCGGCCGCGACCGCCGCCGCGACCAGCAGCAGCGCGGCCACGCGGGTCACGGCCGGCCGGCCTTGTGGAGCTGCGCGTAGATCCGCCGAGCGGTCTTCGGGGGGACGCCGGGCACGCCCTCGAGCTCCTCCTGCGACGCCGCGAGCACTCCCTCGGCCGAGCCGAAGTGCCGCAGCAGCGCGCGGCGGCGCGCCGGCCCGACGCCCTCGAGCTCGTCGAGCACCGAGTCGAAGGAGGTCGCCGAGCGCCGCTGGCGGTGGTACCCGAGCGCGAATCGGTGCGCCTCGTCGCGGATGCGGCGGAGCAGCTGGTGCCCGGCGGAGTGCGGATCGAGCCGGATCGCGCCCGCCCGACCGGGGACGAACACCTCCTCCTCGCGCTTCGCGAGCGCGATCACCGCGACGCGTGGCAGGTCGAACTCCTGCATCGCGGCCAGCGCGGCGGCGAGCTGGCCCTTGCCGCCGTCGACGACGACGAGGTTCGGGGGCTGAGCAAAGCTCTCGTCGTAGTCCTCGCCCATGACGCTGCCGAGCCGCGCGAAGCGGCGCGAGACGACTTCGGCCATGGCCGCGAAGTCGTCCTGGCCGTCGAGGCCCCGCACGGCGAACTTGCGGTAGTGCGCCTTCCGGGCGACGGCGTCCTCGAAGACGACCAGGGAGCCCACGGTCCCTTCGCCCTGGATCGTGGAGATGTCGAAGCACTCGATCCGGATCGGCAGGCTCTCGAGGTTGAGCGCCTCGCGCAGCTCCTCCAGGGCCTCGACCCGGCGGAGGCGGCGCTGCTCTCGGGTCCAGGACTCCGAGCGGAGCGCCACGCGCGCGTTCTCCGCCGCGAGCTCCTGGAGGCGCCGCTTCTCGCCCCGCTCCGCGGCCCGCAGCTCCACCTTCGCCCCGCGGCGGTCCGAGAGCCACTCCGCCAGCGCGCCGAGGTCGCCGGCGTCGCGGGGAACGACGATCTGGGGCGGGATCCGCGGTGTCGAGCCGTAGTACTCGACGCAGAACGCCTCCAGCACCGAGGTCAGGTCCTGCCCGGCCACGTTCTCGAGGTGGAAGCTGTAGCGGTCGATCATCTTCCCGCCGCGGAGCGGGAACACCTGGACGGCCGCCTCGTCGCCGTCGGCCGCGATCCCGAGCACGTCGACGTCGCCCGTCGCGCGCCGGTCCGCCGCCTGCCGCTCGGCGAGGTGCTGCACGGCGCGCAGCCGGTTCCGGTAGCGCGCCGCCTCCTCGAAGCGCTCCTCGGCGGCCGCGTCGCGCATCCGCTGCTCGAGCTGGCGCTGGATCGGCTCCGTGCCGCCCGAGAGGAACTCGACCACGCCGTCGACGATCTCCCGGTAGTCCGCCTGCGTGATGTAGCCGACGCACGGCGCCTTGCAGCGGTCGATGTGGAAGTCGAGGCACGGGATCCCCGAGTGCCGGCCCGGCTTCGGCCCCTCGCAGGGACGGAACTGGAAGACGCGGTTGAGCGTCTCGAGCGTCTGCCGCACCTTCTTCGCCGTCGCGTAGGGCCCGAAGTAGAGGACGCCCGGCCGGTGCCGCTCGCGCGTGAACATGACCCGCGGGTACTCGTCCTCCACGGTCACGGCGATGTAGGGGAAAGACTTGTCGTCCCGCAGCTTGACGTTGAAGGGCGGCCGGTAGCGCTTGACGAGGTTCTGCTCGAGGTGGAGCGCCTCGACCTCGTTCCGCGTGACGATCACCTCGACGTCCTCCACGCGGGCGGGCAGCTGCCCGATCGCGTGGCGGCTCATCGTCGCGCTCTTCTGGAAGTACGAGCGGACGCGTGGCCGCAGCGACTTGGCCTTGCCGACGTAGAGCGGCTCGCCCCGTGCGTCGCGGAAGACGTAGACGCCCGGCTTCGCGGGCAGGGCCTTCAGCTGCTGTTCGAGGCGGGAGGGCATGGTTACCATCATGGCCGTGGACGGCCAGTACGTCGGGTACACGTTCTACCGCGTCGATCCGGCGTGGCGGCGGCTCCCCGTCGAGGATCGCGCTGCCCACAAGGACGCGTTCGCGGAGGCCGTCGAGCACTTCGCGCCCCGGCTCGACCACCTCCGCTGCTACTCGCTCGCGGGGACGCGGCCGGACGCCGACTTCTTCCTCTGGAAGATCACCGACCGCTACGGGGAGCTCGGTGAGCTGGCCGCCGCGCTCAACGCGACTCCCCTGGCCGGCTGGCTGTCGACGCCGTACTCGTACCTCGCCACGACGAGGGCCTCGCACTACACGAGCGCCCGCCGGCCCCGGAAGGTGGTGCCGCAGGGCTCGCCCCACCTCGTCGTCTACCCGTTCGTCAAGGTGCGGCCTTGGTACGCGCTGCCCGAGGACGACCGCCGGCGGGCGATGGACGAGCACATCCGGATCGGCCGGGAGGAGTTCCCCGGCATCAAGAACCACACGACCTACTCGTTCGGGATCGACGACCAGGAGTTCATGACGGCGTTCGAGTGCGACGAGCCCGCGGACTTCATGCACCTGATGCTGCGCCTGCGCGACAGCGAGGCGAGCCGTTACACCGAGCGGGACACGCCGATCTTCGTCGGCACGCTCGTCGAGGTCCGCGCCGCGCTCGACGAGCTGGACGGCGCGTCCGCCCGCGTCGAGCTCTAGCGCGCCGCGGCGGTCGCGACCTCGCCGATGACGGCGGCGAGCTCGCGCGGCCGCGACCACATCGGCCAGTGCGAGGTCGGCAGGTCGACCCAGGTGACCTCGCGCAGCTCGGCGAGCCCGGCGAGCCACGCGTACCCCTCCTTCGCGGCCTCCTTGTACTGCTCGGACGTGTACCCCGTGCAGATGACGGTGCTCGGGATGGCGAGGCGGGCATCGTTCGTCAGCTCCACGCCCTCGCGCAGGACGCCCCCGGGCACGGGCACCGCGCGGCGCCGGAAGGTCTCGAGCTGCTCCTCGCTGAGGCCTTCGAGATTCTCCTCCGCCGCGACCTCCTCCCAGTTCAGCGGCTTCTCGTCGCCCTCGAACTCGGGGTCGAGCGCGCCCTTCCCGGGGGCGGTGTCGACGTAGACCATCGCGGCGATCCGCTCCGGGACCCGGTCGCTCGCGGCGTACCCCGAGAACCCGGAGGCGCTGTGGACCGCGAGTACGACGGGAGCGCCCGCGGCCGTGACGGCCTCGCAGATCGCGTCGACGTGGTCCGAGAGCGTGATCGATGAGCGGTCGGCGTCGGCCGACTCGAGCCCCGGCAGCGTCACTGCAGTGACCTCGTGGCCGTCCTCGCGCAGCGCCTCGGCCACCCCGTCCCACGCCCAGGCGCCGAGCCAGAACCCGGGAACGAGCACGATCGGCGCGGCCATCCGGCGATCCTAGTCGGTGAGACCACTAGCCGTACGTGTGCTGGTCACGCCAGACACGCCAGGCCGCGAGCCCGCAGAGGCCGAGCACGAGCACGAAGGCGAGCGCGTCGAGCCCGCTCGCGCCGGCCCAGAAGAAGAGGGCAAGCGCGGCCACGATCGCCGCGACCGCCCCGTAGAAGCTGAGCTGGGCCCGGCGCGGCCAGCCGGCGGCGTCCTCGCGGACGCGGTCGCGCCAGAGCAGGTAGAGCACGACGGCGATCGCGATGAAGAACGCGACCCGTACGATCATGCCGATCGAGACCAGCGCCGCCTCGAGCGAGAGCGCCCATATCGCGGCGGCGAACAGGCCGATCAGGACTAAGCCTCGCAGCGGGGGGTTCAGGTCACCCTCCCGTGGTCAGGGCGCGCACGGCGAGCGCGCCCGCCAGCAGCGTAGCCCCGGCGAACCAGACCAGCCGCCGGCGCGGCTCGGCGGGCGCGTACAGCCAGGGCGAGAGCACCGCCAGGAGCGCGAGCGTCCCGTAGACGTAGTGGAGGTCGTCCCCGGATCGCCGGTCGTCGGCGAGCAGCAGCAGCCCGATCCCGACCTGCGCCAGGAGCAGCGTCTGGACGAGGGCGAGCAGGTTCGCGAGGAGGCGGCCCGCCGGCCGCCTCCGCCAGGCGGCGAAGCCTCCCCAGGCCGCCGCCGCGAAGGCGATCGCGACGACCGCGATCGCCAGGACCGAGTGAGCGGAGAGCACCGCGGCACCCTACTGCTCGGGGTGGCGGGCGAATCGGGCCTACGAGACGAGGCCGCGGATCACGAGGACCAGCGCGAGCACCGCGATGGCCGCCCAGAGCGCAAGCGTGGTCCTGCTCACTCCGGGCGGCCCTGCTGCGGTGCCCGTCGACGGCTAGCGGTCGGTGACCCGTCCCTGGTGGACTTCGCCGCGCCAGCCGCCACTCTCCATCTCGCGCGTCTCGATCAGCTCCTTGAAGCGCTCGAGGTCGCCGCTGACGCGGCGCGAGTCGAGCCCGAGCGCACTCCCGGCCGATTCCTTCCAGCCGTCGGCGTCGTAGGTCAGCTCGACGTCGATCCTCGTCCGGTTGGCCTCGAGCGGCTCGAACGTGACCTTGCCCGAGTTGTACTTCCCCTCGACTGCCCGCCAGGAGACGAGCCTGTCGGGCTCCTGGTGGCCGATCTCCGCCTTCCAGGTGTGCTCCTCGCCGCCGATCTCGGCGGTCCATTCCAGGTGCGTGTCGTCCAGCTGCCGAACCGACTTCACGCCTTCCATGAAGAGCGGGAACTCCTCGAACTGCGTCCACTGGTTGTACGCGACGCTGACCGGGACGTCCACCTCGACGGACTCGTGAACACTTGCCATCGGACCCCTCCCTCTCTCGTTGACCTCGCCGCGATACCCGTCGGGGGACGCCGTGAACCTTCGCTACGCTCGCCTGCGTGCTGCGCGAGGGAGATCCCGCACCCGACTTCGAGCTGGAGAGCGACGAGGGCTCGACCGTCCGCCTCTCCGAGCTGCGCGGGAAGCCTGTCGTCCTCTTCTTCTATCCCAAGGACGACACGCCGGGCTGCACGAAGCAGGCGTGCGGCTTCCGCGACGCCTACGGGGAGTACGAGCGGCGGGGCGTGCTCGTCCTCGGCGTCAGCCCGGACGACGTCGCGTCCCACGCGAAGTTCAAGGCCAAGCACCGGCTGCCGTTCACGCTGCTCGCTGACGTCGACCATCAGGTCTCCGAGCTCTACGGCGTCTGGGGCGAGAAGAGCTTCGCCGGCAGGAAGTACATGGGAGTCAGCCGCTCGACCTTCGTGATCGACCCCGAGGGGAACGTCGCCCGAGCGATGTACGGCGTCAACGCCGAGCGGAACCCCGACGACGTGCTCGCCGCCCTGTAGCTCGAGGTGTGACCGGCCCGTCTCGCGGGTACTTGCGGGCCCGTGAGTGCCGTTCCCCGCGCGCGATCGACGCACGCGCCGCTCCGCGCGCCGAACCCGGGCGCGATCCTCGCGGCGGCCGCGTACGCGATCGCGGCCTTCGCGGTCTACCAGCTCGTCGCGCCCGTGCTCGGCGGCGACGCCCCACAAGCGGGAGCGGCCGGGGCGGCGGCCCCGCCGGCGACGACGGGTCTCGAGGGGCTCGGCCCGGAGGACCTGGCCCTGCGTGCGGTCGCCGGACGGGCGAAGACGAGCGCGTACGTCGTCGAGGGCGCCGGCGGTGCGCAAGGCACCGGCTTCCTCGCCTGGGTGCGCCCGCGCGACGGAACGTCCTTCGTCCTGACCGCTCGCTCAGTCGTGGCCGGCATGCTCGCCGAGGGCACCCGCGCCGTCTACGTCAAGCGGGGCAACCGGTTCTGGCCCGCTCGGATCCTCCGCGCCGACCCGAACACCGGGCTCGCCGTGCTCCGCCTGCAGACCGTGCTCGAGCGGCCGCTCTGGCCGCTCCCCGGCGAGCGGGCCAAGCCGGCCGTCGGCGCGCCGGTCGCCGTCGTGCCGGCGGGCAGCGACGTCCCCTTCGGGGAAGGGGTGCTGACCGCCCAGGAAGGCCGGTTCTTCCTCCGCACCAGCGGCGAGCGCGCGTACCTGGGAGCGCCGGTCGTCGCCGACGGCGGCCGCCTCGCGGGCGTGGTCGTCGAGCTGCGGGAGAACGGTGACGCCCAGGTGGCGCCGCTCGGAGCGGCTTGCCGCCGGGTCAGGTTCTGCTGAGCTCCTCGGCGACGCTCCGGCCGATGCCGGGCCTCGACTCCCACTCCACGTCTCGTTGAGCCGCACACGCCCGTCGGGCAGCTGCTCGAGCTGCGCGTCCTACCCTCGAGGTGGGCGGCTGGCGTTCAGCCGACCGCACGCATGGCCGAAAGCACCGGCCGCCCCCCTCGCCATTTTGCTTCGGACAGGGCCTGATTTGGGCAGCCGATCCAACGGCGGTGTCGAACGCAGTGCGGAGCTGGCTGAGCAACCTCGCAGCGTGAGCGGGCGGCCGAGACCCACTCCCGGTCGCCCGCAGTCCGGTCAGGCCTCGGTGGGATCCGGCTCGACTTCCTTGCCGACGCCGAGGAACGGAGCTCCGCCGTCGTGCGGCGGCTCGATCGTGATGTTCGGGAGCAGCTTGTCCAGCCAGCGCGGGATGTACCAGGTCTTCTCCCCGAGCCACGTGAAGAAGGCCGGCACGAGCGTCATCTTCACCACGAGCGCATCCGTGAGGATTGCGACCGCCAGCACGAGCCCGAACTCCTTGGAGATGCGGTCCTGCGTGAGGATGAACGCGGCGAAGACCGTGCCCATGATGAGCGCGGCGGCCACGACCACCCGCCCGATCGCAGCCATCCCGTGCTCCACCGCCTCACGCGTGTTCAGCCCGTGGACGTGCTCCTCGCGGATTCGGCTCATGAGGAAGACCATGTAGTCCATGAACAGACCGAACAGGATCGCGAAGGCGATCGGAGGCACGAAGGTCTCGATCGGCCCTTCCCGGTCGAGCCCGGTGAGGCTCAACAGGTAGCCCTCCTGGATCACCAGCGTCAGCACGCCGAAACCGACGAACGCTGACAGGATCGTCGTCGCCGCAGCGGTCAACGAGACGACGATCGAGCGGAAGGCCATCGCCAGAACGATGAACGTGACGCCGATGATGTAGAGGAGGAAGTACGGCAACCGCTCGTAGATCCGGTCGGCGATGTCGATGAATGCTGCGTTCAGGCCGGAGACGTACACGGTGGCGTCGCTCCCCTCGGTCGCAGCCGGGGCAACGTCGTCGCGCAGCCGCCGGACGAGCGCCTCCGTCTCCTCGTCCTGCGGCGCCGAGTCGGGCGTGACGAAGACGATGGCGACCGAGTTCGCGTCGTTGAACTGCGGCTCACCCGCGGAGGCGACGCCTTCCAGATTCCGGACACCCTCATAGACGCGCTGCGGCGCCTGCTCGTCGCCCTTCACGTCGACGACGATCGGGATCGGCCCGTTGAAGCCCGCGCCGAAGCCCTCGGCGAGAAGGTCGTAGGCTCGCCTGGCCGTCTGCTCGGTCGGCTGCGTGCCCTGGTCGGACGCGCCCAGTCGGACGAGCGCGGACGTCCCCGCTAGGAGAAGCCCGGCGAGGAGGAGGACGACGAAGATGGGCTTCGCGTGTGCGGTGACGAACCGTCCCCAGCGCGCGATGAGCGTGCGCTCGCGTCCGGCCTCCGAGTCGTCGATGGGACGAAGGAACGGGACCTTGAGCCGATCGATCTTGTGTCCGAGGAGGCGCAGGAAGGCGATGAGGAGCGAGCTGGCGATCAGTACCGTGGTAAGCACCCCGAGCGCCGAGCCGATGCCGAGCTTCGTCACGAAGTCGAGCCCGAAGAGCGCGAGGCCGCTCACCGAGATGGCGACGGTCAGGCCGGCGAAGAGAACCGCCCTGCCCGCGGAGGCGCCGGCCTCGGCAGCCGCGTCCGTCGGGGAGAGCCCCTCGTGCAGGAGCTGGCGGAACCGCGTGACGATGAAGAGCGAGTAGTCGATTCCGACGCCGAGCCCGATCATCGACACGAGCAGCGGCGTGATGGTGTTGATGTCGGTCAGGCCGGCGAGCAGGAAGAGCAGCATGAACGCGCCCGCGAGCGCGACGAGGGCGAGCCCGATCGGGATCGCCGCTGCGACGAGCGTGCGGAAGACGACGAGCAGCACGATCAGCGCGGCGAGCAGGCCCAGCAGCTCCTGCAGCCCTTGCTCGATCGGCGGGAACTCGGCGTCCCCGTTGAACTCAGCCTGGATCCCGACCGGCTCGACCGCCTCGCGGACGGCCTCCTGCACGGCGAGGACGGACTCGCGGTCCTTCTCGAAGATGATGCGGTCGAACTGCGCCTCCGCGTACGCGATCCGGCCGTCTTCGGAGAACGTGCGCTCGTCGAACGGATTCCCGACGCTCTCGAGTCCGGCTTTCTCTTCCGTCGGCTTGAACTCGCGCGCCTTGAGCCGTGCGATCGCCCGCTGGACAGCCGCGCGCCGCTGCGGGGTGTCGAGGCGCTCGCCCTTC
>JACVRU010000076.1 GCA_014534295.1 Thermoleophilia bacterium
CGAGCGGCTGCCGCGCTGGAACACGATCTCGATCTCCGGCTACCACATCCGCGAGGCGGGCTCGACGGCGGCCCAGGAGCTGGCGTTCACGCTCGCGAACGGGATCGCGTACTGCGAGGCGGCGGTGGCGGCCGGGCTGTCGCCCGACGAGTTCGGCGCGCGGCTGTCCTTCTTCTTCAACGCGCACAACCACTTCTTCCAGGAGGTGGCGAAGTTCCGGGCGGCGCGGCGGCTCTGGGCGCGGATCATGCGGGAACGGTTCGGGGCGACGAACCCGCGGGCGCTGGCGCTGCGCTTCCACGCGCAGACGGGCGGGTCGACGCTGACGGCGCAGCAGCCGGAGAACAACATCGTGCGCGTCGCCGTGCAGGCCCTGTCCGCCGTGTGCGGCGGCGCCCAGTCCATCCATACGAACGGGTTCGACGAGGCGCTCGCGCTGCCGACGGAGCGCTCGGCGCGGGTCGCGCTTCGCACGCAGCAGATCCTCGCGCACGAGGCAGGCGGGACGGACACGGCCGACCCGCTCGGGGGCGCTTTCTTCCTCGAGGCGCTGACGCGGGAGCTCGTGGAGCAGGCGTGGGCGCTGATCGAGCGCGTCGACGAGCTCGGCGGGGCCGTGGCGGCGATCGAGGCCGGGTTCGTCCAGGACGAGATCGAGCAGGCGGCCTTCCGCTGGCAGCAGGACGTCGAGGCCGGCGAGCGCGTGATCGTCGGCGTCAATCGGTTTCCCGAGGGCGACGAGGAGCCGATCGAACTGCACCGGCTCGATCCCGAGATCGAACGCCGCCAGCTGGAGCGTACCGCGCGCGTTCGGGCGGAGCGGGACGCCGCGGCCGCCGAGGCGGGGCTCGCCGAGCTACGGCGTGTGGCCGCAGGCGAGGGGAACCTGCTGCCGCCCATGCGGGAGGCGCTGAGGGCCCGCTGCACCGTCGGCGAGATCTGCGGCACGCTCAGGGAGGTCTTCGGCACCTACGACGCCCAGCGTGCCTGATGCCCACCTGGCGTCCGCAGAGGTCACGTAACAGAGTGTTACTTGGTCGTCATGGGCCGCGACCGAGCGGCGGCAGCCACTCCCCGGCCATGTGGTCGAGGAGCGCCTCGGTGGGACGCACGCGCAGGGCCACGTCGAGGAGCACCTCGGCCGTGGAAGGCTGCCGAGCCTTGAGCGCCCTCCGGTACCGGAGCTCGGCCACCAGGGAGCGAACCCGCTCGTAACTCGGCCGGAACAGGCCGAGACGCTCGGCCTCCGCTCCGACGCGCCGCGAGATCTCGGCGATCGGCAGGGCAGGATCCTCGCAGCGGGCGATCGCCTCGAGCAGGCGTGGCGTGAGGCGCGGTGCGAAGGAGAGCACCCCGAAACTGTGGCATCCGCCGGCGCACGGGACCGTGCCGGCTCAGCGACGAAACGCGCACGTAACACTCTGTTACTTGAGCCCTAGGCCGACGCGCCGGAGTACCGGCGGAGCCCGAAGCGCCAGAACCAGCGCGTCACGAGGAAGAGCGCCGCCGCGAAGGCGAGCGCGAGCAGCGGCGTCGTCCACTCCAGCCGGGACGTGACCGCCTCGGCCGGGACCGTGATCGCGAAGCCGATTGGAATCAGCCACGTGAGGCTGTACCGCAGCCAGCCGGGGTAGATCCCGATCGGCCACCGGCCCGTCGCGTACACGCCCTCGAACAGCTCGGCGAGGAACCACATGTGGACGATCCAGAACGCTCCGGTGGCGAGGACGAGCCAGAAGCAGTAGATCAGCACGCCGCCGACGAGCAGCAGGCCCGCGAACGACAGCGCCTCGCCCGCGCCCACGGACGCCTCCAGCCGCGCGAGGCCGACGCCGAGCACCGCGCCGCCCGAGATCACGTCCACGGTCCGCCAGATGCGGAACTCGCGGACGCTGACGAGCAGCTGGGAGTCCTCCGGCTTGGTCAGGGCGTGGTCGAGCTTCCCGTCTCGCACCTCGTCGACGATCCGCTCCATGTTGGGCTGGATCGCCGCGCGGATGACGCCGCCGAGCAGGATCTGGATGCCGAGGACGCACATCAGCTCCGGCTCGGACCAGCCGTTCAGCTCGGTCGTGTGCGAGTAGACGAGCCGCAGGACGACGAGGGCGACCGCCACCGCCAGCAGCGACTGGAACGCGGCTACGAAGAAGTTCAGGCGGTACTGGAGCTCGTTGATCGCTCCGAGCCGCAGGAACGTCCAGGCGACCCGTACCGGCCGCATCAGTTCCCCACAGCCGAGTACTTGCTCACCGACGCTCGGAAGCAGATCCAGACGAGGAACGACCCGACCGCGATCCAGAGCACCTGCATCCCGAGCCCTCCGAGCAGCTCGCCCGCGGGTAGGTCGCCGACGAGCGTCTGGATGGGGAAGTAGAACGCCCACTGGAACGGAAGGAAGTCGGCGACCGACTGCGTCCACTCGGGCATGAGCTTCAGGGGCACGAGCCTGCCGGAGAGCAGCAGCTCGGCCATGATGTAGGTCTCGAAGATCGCGCTTCCGCGCGTCGTCCAGAAGGTCACCATCCCGAGCAGCCAGAGCAGCATCGTGCGAATCAGATACGCGCCCCAGATCGCGACGAAGAAGACGCAGACCTCGAGCGGCGTCACCGACAGGTCCGGGTCGAAGATGAGCGTCAGCCCGGCCGCGATCGGCAGGTACAGGACGACCCAGATCAGCTTGCCGCCGGCGAACTCGGCGATGTCGTAGTGGATCGGGTGCAGGGGCCGCAGCAGCGCCGCCGAGAACTGGCCCTCGCGGATGCGCCACTCCCAGCCGTAGGGCGTGAAGACGATGTTCATGTTCCGGACGAGCGTCCAGACGATGTAGTAGGCCGCGAACTGGCCGACGGTGATCCCCTGAACCTCGCCGCCCTGCTGCTTCGCGATCGTCGTCCAGACGACGAGGTAGATCACCGGCTCGGCGACCATGCCGACCAGGTACATGTAGGCGGCGGCGCGGTACTGGAACTGGGTCTGCACTTGGGTCCGCATCGCGGTCACGTAGAAGTCGACCATCGCCCGCACCGGGTGCTGGCGGGCGAGCGGGACGGCACTCACTCGGAGGCCTCGGCGAAGACGAGCTCGATCACGTCCTCGATCGGCGGATCCTCGATCGTCAGGTCGATCACCTCCTGCTCGCTCAGCAGGAGCGCAGTCACGCGGGAGGCGTCCGCCTTCTCGACGCGGAGCTTGACGCGGTCGGCGTCGCGCTCGAGCACGTCGCCGTAGCGCGAGAGGTCGGCCGCCCCGTTCGCGAGCGCGACCTCGATGGTCTTGTAGCCGGCGAACTGCGAGCCGAGCTGCGTCAGGGGGCCGTCGAAGAGGATGCGGCCGTGGTGGATGACGATCACGCGGCGGCAGAGCGCCTCGACGTCCGCCATGTAGTGGCTCGTCAGGAGCACGGTCGCCTCGTAGCGGCGGTTGTACTCGGCGACGAACGACCGGATCCGCTTCTGCATCGTCACGTCGAGCCCGATCGTGGGCTCGTCGAGGAAGAGCACCTGCGGCCGGTGGACGAGCGAGCCGACGATCTCGACCTTCATCCGCTCGCCGAGCGAGAGGTTCCGCACGGGCTTGCGGACGAGGTCGCCGACGTCCAGCAGCTCGATCAGCTCGTCCCGCAGGCGCCGGAAGTCCTCGCGCGCGACGCGGTAGATCGCCCGGTTGAGCTCGAACGAGTCGAGCGCGGGGAGGTCCCACTGGAGCTGGTTCCGGTTGCCCATCACGAGCGTGATCTGCCGCAGGAAGTCGCGCTCCCGCCGGGAGGGGACGAAGCCGAGCACGCGCGCCTCGCCGGCGGTGGGGTAGAGCAGCCCGGAGAGCATCTTCAGCGTCGTCGTCTTGCCGGCGCCGTTCGGCCCCAGGAAGCCGACGACCTCGCCGCCGCCGATCGCGAAGGAGATCGAGTCGACCGCGCGGACGTCCCGGTGGCGGCGCTGGAACAGCGCCCGCATCGACGCGCGCAGCCCGGCCTCCCGCTCGGGGACACGGAAGACCTTGGTCAGCTCGGACACGTCGACGGCGGCCATGACGCGCAACCTATCGCGCAAGTAACACTGTGTTACTTGCGGATCCTGCTCGTGTCGCAGATGTATCCCGGGCCGGCGGACCCCGACCTGGGCGTCTTCGTCCGGCGCCTGGCCGATGAGCTGGACGGTCGCGGGCACGGGGTCGAGCGCGCGGTCCTCGACCGCCGCGCGGGTGGCAAGCGCCGCTACCTCGAGCTGCTCCGCCGGACGCTGCGCGCCGCGCGCCCCGACGTCGTCTACGCCCACTTCCTCGTCCCCAGCGGCCTGATCGCGCTCGCCGCCCGCGCGCCGCTCGTCGTCACCGCCCACGGGCGCGATGTCCGCAACGTCGGCGCGATTCCCGGCGTCGCCATGGCGACCCGGCTCGTCGTCCGGCGGGCTGCGGCGGTGGTGGCCGTGTCCCGCTACCTGCGCGAGGAGCTCGAGGCGAAGGTGCCGGAGGCCCGCGGGAAGACGGAGGTCGTCCCCTCCGGCGTCGACCTCGAGCGTTTTCGTCCCTCTCCACGGGCGAACGACCCAGGGCCGGCCTTCCTCTGCGTCGGCGGGCTGACGGAGCGGAAGAACGTCGTCAGGCTCGCGGACGCGTTCGCGCGTGTCGGCGAGGGGACGCTCGCGTTCGCGGGCGAGGGGCCGCTCCGGCCGGCGCTCGAGGGCCGTCCGAACGTCCGCCTCCTGGGCGCAGTTTCACACGACGAGATCCCGGCGCTCGTCGCGGCTGCCGACGTGGTCTGCCAACCCTCGCTGGTGGAGCCCCTCGGCCAGGCGCTGCTCGAGGGCCTGGCCGCGGGCCGCTCCGTCGTCGCCACGCGGGTCGGCGGCCCGCCGGAGTTCGTCACGCCGGCCGCCGGCACGCTCGTCGACCCGATGGACGTCGACGACATCGCCGCCGGCCTGCGCCGCGCCGCCGCCCTGCCCGTCCCGAACCCCGCGGCCCGCGCTGCGGCGGAGCCCTACGACGTCAGTGCGCAGGCGAGCCGGGTGGAGGAGATTCTCCGGCAGGCCGCTCGAGATCGGCGATCCTGACCTCGACGAGCGGCTGGACCGCCTCCTCGAGCCCGGCCTCGCGCGCCAGCGCGAGCGCCTGCTCCCAGCTCTCCCGCGCCTTCACCGGGTCGACGCCCTGCTTCAGCCGGTTGTCGCCGGTGACGAGCAGCTTCTGGATCCGGGCGCGAACATCATCTTGCGACACGCCCTAGCCTAGCCACCCTTTCTGCGGGATAGTGCTGGAGATGGCTGGGTCCGAGCCCATCCGCGTCGTGATCGCCGACGACCACGGTCTCTTCGCGGAGGCGCTGGAGGCGATCCTCACGGTGGACGGGCGTGTGGAGGTGGTCGGTCGCGCAGCCGACGGCGGCAAGGCGGTCGAGCTGGTCGAGCGCCTCGAGCCGGACGTCGTCCTGATGGACATCAGCATGCCGGTCGTGGACGGGTTCGAGGCCACGCGCGAGATCAGGAAGCGAGTCCCGGGCTCGAGCGTGCTCATCGTCACCGGCTCCAACTCGCGCCACGACGTCGACCGCTCGCGGGAGGCCGGCGCCTCCGGCTACGTGACGAAGGACCGCATCGCCGCCGAGCTCGTCGAGGCGATCCTCGACGTCGCCCGCAAGGGCAAGTAACACTCTGTTACTTACAGCTGGCGCGGCTACACTGGCCCTCGTGACGCCCGCGCTGGCCGTGATCCAGGTGCTCCTCTCGTTCGCGCTGATGGGGCTGATCCTCATGCACTCGGGGCGCGAGGCCGGGCTCGGCGGCATGGGCTTCTCACCGATGTCGCACGGCGGCACCCACATCGTCGAGCGCAACCTCACGAGGCTGACGGTCCTCGTCGCCCTCCTCTTCGGGGTCAACACCATCCTGCTCTATCACCAGCTCGCCTAGAGCCCCGGGCCGCCCCCGATCCCCGTGACGTTGAAGCGGGCGGTCGCGAGTGCCGGCACGAGCGCGGCCCGCGCGATGCGCTCGCCGTAGAAGTCGCTCCCGTTGACGAGCGCGAGCTCGCGCCCGAGGGCTGGAACTTCCCCGAGCAGCTCCGGAACGGCGACGGTGAAGCGGAGGTTCGGCAGCGGCTCGGCCCGGCGGCCGTCGCGGATCCGGAATGTCCCGTCCCGGGTCATCCCGGTCAGGATCCCCTCCCGCGGGTCGACGATCCCGAGGTAATGCAGCCGCGTCACGTGGATCCCGTCGCCGACCACCTCGGCGAGCTCGTCGGCCGATGCGTCCCCGGGGGTGAGGCTGAGGGACGACGGGACGGCGCCGTACATGCGGAACTCCGGCGGCCCGGCGTGCCCGGTCGACTCGCGGCCTGCCCGCGCCGCGGTCGCCCGATCCCAGACCGCGCCCCGGAGGACGCCCGCCTCGACGAGCGGGACGCGCCGGGCGGGCGTCCCCTCGAAGTCGAGCGCCCGCGGCAGGCCGCGCGGATCGAGCGGGTCGTCGACGAGCGTCACCTGCTCGTCGAAGACGCGCTCGCCGATCTTCCCCGCCGCGTAGCTCCGCTCCTCCACGAGCCCGAGCCCGTTGAACGCGTCGAAGGCGAAGTAGTCGAGCAGCTCCGCGACCGCGTACGGCTCGAGCACCGCGCGGTACGGCGCGGGCTCCAGCTCCCCGGGATCGCGGGTGCGGAGCGCTTTCGCCACCGCCTCGCGCGCCACTGCCGCCGCGTCGAGCTCGCCGACGCGCCAGCCCGTGGCCTCGGCGTACCCGGAGGCGCCGTGGTCGGCGGCAAGGACGAGGACGGTCGAGTCGGTCGCCCGCTGCTCGGCGCGCTGGCCCGAGGTCGACGCGACCGCGAGCGCGGTGGTGCCGGCGGTCGCGTAGCCGTACAGGCCGAGGTCGCCGCTCTCGTCGAGCGCGCCGCGCGCGAGGCTCGCCAGCCCCTCGGGCGAGAGCGAGGCCGTCTCCTCGTCGTAGCCCTCGATCTCCGGGGTCGGCGCGGCCGGAGCCAGGCCGGGGAAGCCCGGATCGGGGCGGGCACTGTCGGCGGCCTCGGCCGCGCGGCGGGCGAGCTCGGCCAGCGCCTCCTGCGAGAGCCGGTTCGTCGCAGCCGCACCGATGTGGCCGTCGCGGACGACGCGTAGGCGCACGACCGCGTTGTCGACGAGGGTCGGCTGGTGGATCTGCGAGGCAGCGAAGCGCGCCAGGCCGGAGCGCTCGGCGTGGATGACCGCTTCCGCCTCGTCCGCCTCGGCGGCCGCGAGCGCCCGCTCGGCCGCCTCGAGCCAGTCGTTCACGCGTGGACGCCCACCTCGACGTCGCGGAACCGCCCCGGCGAGGCGCCGTGGGAGACGTGTGCGACCTGGCCGGGCTGGCCCTTGCCGCAGTTCGTCGCGCCGATCACGACCCAGTGCTCCGGCCCGGCCAGGCCGTCGAGGCTCGCCCAGAACGGCGGCGTGATCCCGGTGTAGGTCGCGTCCCGGTGCAGCCGGCCGCGCTTCCCGCCCTTGATCTCCCAGGCGGCCTCGGTGCCGAACTGGAAGTTGAGCCGCTTGTCGTCGATCGACCAGCTCTTGTTCGTCTCCAGGTAGACGCCCTCGTCGACGTCGGCGAGCAGCTCCTCGACGCTGCCCTCGCCCGGCTCGAGCGACAGGTTCGTCATGCGGACGAGCGGCATCCGGTTCCAGCTGTCGGCGCGCATCGAGCCGCCTCCTCCGAGCTCCCGCGAGGAGAGGAAGCGCCGCAGGACTCCCGCCTCGACGATTGCCTCCCGTCGCGCTGGCGAGCCCTCGTCGTCGACCGCGAACGAGCCCAACCCGCCGGCCAGGGTCGCGTCGGCGGTCACGTTCATCAGCTCGGAGCCGTACTGCAGCGAGCCGAGATCCGCCTGCGAGAGGAAGCTCGTCCCCGCGTAGGCCGCCTCGGTGCCGAGGATGCGGTCGAGCTCGATCGGGTGGCCGACCGACTCGTGGAGCTGGGCGACCATCTGGTCGGCGTCGAGAACGACGGTGGTGCGGCCCGCGGGACAGACAGGTGCGCGTGTCAGCGCGACCGCCTCCTCGCCGACGCGCGCCGACTCGCGCTCGAAGGCGAAGCCCTCGACGAGTTCCCAACCGGCCTGCCCGCTCCAGCCTCCGAAGCCGGCCGGGTAGCTGCGCGTCTGCACGACGCCGTCCGTGGCGGCGATTGCCTGGATGCCGCCCCCGCACTCGACCCGCTCCTGGTCGGCCTCGACGCCGTCGGTCGTCGCCAGCAGCTTGCGCTCGCGGAACGCGCGCAGCGTCGCGGACGTGACGATGACGCCGTCCCGCCGCATCCCCTCCTCGGCCCCGAGGCAGAGGCCGACCTTGTCGCCGACGGAGATCGCGAACGGATCGACGCGCATCGGCGTCCCGTACTCGGCGCTTTGCGCCTCCACGGGCGCGAGCCGTCTTCGTCCGCCGCCCGCGGCCCGGGCGAAGGCGCAGGCACGGCTGGCGGCCTCGCGGGCGCCTTCCTCCGTCAGCCGGCGGTCGCAGGCGAAGCCCCAGCCGCCGTCGACGAGCACGCGGACGCCGATCCCCTCGCTCTCCTGGTCGTTGACCGTGAGGACCTCGCCGTTTCGCGTGGCGACGACCTGGTCGCGGCGGGAGAGCGCGCGGGCGTCGGCGTACGCGGCGCCCCCGGCGACGGCCGCGTCGAGCGCCTCGGCACAGAGCGCGCGCATCCGGCTGACTCTAACCGCGGCTACAATCCTGGATGCCAGCGCTGGTGGCGGAATTGGTAGACGCGCAAGGTTGAGGGCCTTGTGGCCCGTTGGGCCGTGGAGGTTCAAGTCCTCTCCAGCGCACTTTCCCGATCGGAGTCCGGCTCCGGCTAAGCCGGAGCCATGACGACTCCGATCGGATTCTTTGACGCCGTCCGAAGGAGTCTCTAATCTTTCGGCGAACACACGTTCGTAATCGCCAAAGGAGGCCGCGTTGCTCACCGGCAGACAGCAGGAGATCTTCGATTTCTTGGTCGGGTACCAGGAGCAGCACGGCTACCCGCCAACCGTGCGGGAGATCGGCGAGGCGGTCGGCCTCGCGTCCCCGTCGACGGTGCACGCGCA
>JACVRU010000051.1 GCA_014534295.1 Thermoleophilia bacterium
CCAGCAGCTGGGCCACCAGGCGCGTCGGGCCGAAGCCCGCGGCGACCCAGGGAACGGCCGGGCTGAGCCGGCTCCACTCGTGGTGCACGGGCGCCGCGGGACACGCGAGCGCCACGGTCGCTGCAAGCGGCGCCAGGATACACGGGGATCATGCGCTTAGCTTCTCGCGGAGGAGCTCGTTGACGACCTTCGCGTCCGCCTTCCCCTGCGTCCGCTTCATCACCTGGCCGACGAAGAAGCCGAGCAGGCCCTGCTTGCCGCGCCGGTAGGCCGCCGCCTCGTCGGGATGGGCTGCAAGCACGTCGTCGACGATCGGCTCCAGCTCGGAGACGTCGGCGACGGCGGCCTCGGCGAGGTAACGCTCGGCTCGGAAATCCGGGTCGCCGGCGTGCGCGAGCGCCTCGAGGAAGGCCGCGCGCGGGATGCGGTCGCGGGCCTCGACCAGCTGCCCGAGCTCGTCGCCGTCGACTGCGTCCGGGTCGATCCCCGCGCCCGCGAGCTGGTTCATGACGACGTTCGCGACCGCGCGGCGCTCACCCGGCGTCCGCTCGTAGAGCCGGTCGCGACCGCTGGCGACGAGGCCCTCGGCGAGCTCGAAGCCGAGCTGCGGCTCGAGGCGGCGGATGCGCGCTCCAGGCGCCTCGGGAACCTCTGCTCGCAGCCGCTCGACGAGCTCCGCAGGCGGCTCGACCGGCACGAGGTCCGGGTCGGGGAGGTAGCGGTAGTCCTCGGCCTCCTCCTTCGTCCGGCGCACGGTGAGTGCGTCCGTCTCGGGGTGGTAGTCGTAGGTCTGCTGGACCACCTTGCCGCCCGAGTCCCAGACCTCGATCTGACGGGCGACCTCGGCCTCGATCCCGCGCGCGATGTAGGTGAACGAGTTCATGTTCTTCAGCTCGGTGCGCGTTCTGAGCTCGTCCGCCCCGCGCGGCCGGACGGAGACGTTCGCGTCCGCCCGGAGCGTCCCCTTCTCCATCTCCGCGTCGGAGATGCCGAGCTCGACGATCGTCTGGCGCAGCAGCTGGAGGAAGCGCTTCGCCTCGTCGGCCGACCGGAGGTCGGGCTGCGTGACGATCTCGACGAGCGGCGTGCCGCCGCGGTTGTAGTCGACGAGCGTGTGGGCGGCGCCCCCGATGCGCCCGCCCGCCCCGCCGACGTGTACGTTCTTGGCCGCGTCCTCCTCCAGATGGGCACGGACGATCCCGATCTCGCGGTCGCCGTCCGGCCCCGGCACGAGGAACCGCCCGTTCGCGCAGAGCGGGACGTCGTACTGGGAGATCTGGTACCCCTTGGCGAGGTCGGGATACGAGTAGTGCTTGCGGTGGAAGAGCGCGTGCCCGGCGATCTCGCAGCCGAGGGCCAGTCCGAGCTTGACCGTCCACTCGACGGCCGCGGCGTTCGGGACGGGCAGCGTCCCGGGGTGTCCGAGGCAGACCGGGCAGGTACGGGTGTTCGGCTCGGCGCCGAAGCCCGACTCGCAGCGGCAGAACATCTTCGTCCGCGTCTTCAGCTGGACGTGGATCTCGAGCCCGACGACGGGCTCCCACTCAGCCATCGAGCAGCTCCTTGGCCTCGCGCAGCGCCCGCTCGATGTCGCCGCGCACCTCGACGCCTGCAACCCAGTCCTCGAGCCCGAGTCCGTGGACGCGCACGATCCAGAGTTCGCGCTCGCCGGAGTCCAGCCGGAGCTTGACGTCGTCCAGCTGAACGGCTCTTCCGGCGTCGACGACCCGGACGGGGCGGGCGAAGACGCGTTCGCAGGCCGGGACGAAGTCGGCGGCGGGGTCGTGGATCCTCCTCACCGCAGCCGCTCCGGGACGTAGTCGAATCCGAGCGCGCGCTCGAGCGCGTGACCGGTGCGAAAGAGGAGGTTCTCGGAGAACTGCGGCCCGACGAGCTGGAGGCCGACGGGCAACCCTTCCGAGAGCCCGCAGGGGATGCTGAGCCCGGGCAGGCCGGCCATGTTGGCCGGGATCGTGAGCACGTCCGACAGGTACATGGCCAGCGGGTTCGCGGCCTTCTCGCCGATCAGGAAGGCGACCGTCGGAGAGGTCGGGCTGAGGAGGACGTCGTAGCGCTCGAAGAGGGCGGCGTGCTCCTCGGCGATCACGCGGCGGACCCTCTGGGCCTGCCCGTAGTAGGCCTCGTAGTAGCCCGTCGAGAGCGCGTAGGCGCCGAGCATGATCCGGCGCTTGGGCTCGTCGCCGAAGCCTGCGTCGCGCGTGCGCTCGACCATCTCGTCGAAGGAACCGCCCGCCTCCCGCGGCCCGTAGCGGACGCCGTCGTAGCGGGCGAGGTTCGACGAGGCCTCGGCCGGGGCGATGATGTAGTAGCAGGCCAGGCCGTACTCGACCGAGCGGGGTAGCGAGCACTGCTCGACGGAGGCGCCGAGCCCCTCGGCGAGCTCGATCGCGCGGGCGACGGAGTCGGCGACGCCCCGCTCGATCCCGTCCGCCTCGTTCAGCTCTCGCGGCACGCCGATCCGCAGGCCCTTCAGGTGCTCGGCGTCGGGCACCTCCACGGGCGGGACGTCGACTGTCGTCGAGTCGCAGGGGTCACGGCCGGCGATCACGCCGTAGAGCAGCGCGCAGTCGCGGACGGTCTTGGTCGTCGGGCCGACCTGGTCGAGGCTGGAGGCGAAGGCGACGATCCCGTAGCGCGAGACCGTGCCGTAGGTCGGACGCAGGCCGACGATCCCGCAGAGCGAGGCCGGCTGCTTGATCGAGCCCCCGGTGTCCGAGCCCAGCGCCCAGGGGGCGAGGCCGCCGGCGACCGCCGCTGCCGAGCCGCCGCCGGAGCCGCCAGGCACGCGCGTCGGGTCCCACGGGTTGCGCGAAGGCCCGAAGGCCGAATTCTCCGTGGACGAGCCCATGGCGAACTCGTCCGTGTTCGTCTTGCCGAGGAGGGACAGGCCCGCCTCTTTGCAGCGGGCGGCGACCGTCGAGTCGAAGACCGGGACGTAGCCCTCGAGGATCCTCGAGCCCGCCGTCGTCTCGACGCCCTCCGTCCCGATCACGTCCTTGAGCGCGATCGGGACACCCTCGCCCTCCGCGTCCTCGGTGAGGCGGAGGTAGCAGTGGAGCTCGGCGTCGCGTGCGGCGACGGCGTCGTAGTAGGCGGCGCGGAGCTCGGCGCGCGACACCTCGCCCCGCTCGAGCAGGCCCATCGCCTCCTCGGCAGTGAGCCGGAGCGTGTCCAGCGTCGCGCCCACTAACCCGCCCCCCACCCCCTAGGGTGGGGCACAGGGTAGGCCGCGTCGACGCGCCGAGGTGTGCCGATTTCGTGCCGGTTCACGACTCGCGGGTCATCCCGGTCGGGGGGACCCGGAAATGACCGTCCTCGTCCTCCCCCGCGTTGCCGAGCGCCGCCTCGAGCGGGAGGGACGGCCTCGGCTCGTCGTCGGCCCAGACGTTGACGAGGTCGAGCGGGTGCGAGAGCGGCTCGACGTCCCCGAGATCGAGCTCGGAGACCTTGCTCACCGCCTCGAGGATCGCCCCGAGCTGCTCTGTGAACCGGTCGGCCTCCTCGTCGCTCAGCTCGAGGCGCGCGAGCGCGGCCACGTGGAGGACTTCGTCTCGTGAGATCGCCATCCGTTGATCCTGACAAAAAACGAGCGGGCCCCTTCCGGGGCCCTCGAAGCTCGGCTCCCGAAAGAGCTAGACCGGCATCACATTCGCGGCCTGGGCCCCCTTCGGCCCCTGTACGACCTCGAACTCGACCCTCTGACCCTCGCTGAGCGACTTGTAGCCCTCCATCGTGATCGCCGAGAAGTGGACGAAGACGTCCTCGCCGCCCTCGAGCTCGATGAAGCCGTACCCCTTCTCGTTCGAGAACCACTTGACCGTGCCCTGAGCCAACGTTCCTCCTCGAACGACAAACGACGGCCCGGGCACCGAGCCGCCGTCCGGGTTGCCGAAAGCGCCCGAACGATAGCCCTAGTTGCCCGATACGGCAAGCTCTCCGCGCCGGTTGCGCGCGGCAAGCACGGTGTTCTCGAGCAGGCATGCGATCGTCATCGGACCCACCCCGCCGGGCACCGGGGTCAGGAAGGCGGCGACCTCGGCCGCGGTCGGGTCGACGTCCCCGACGAGGCCCGCGTCCGTGCGCGTGATACCGACGTCCACGACGGCCGCCCCCTGTTTGACCAGGTCGGCGGTGACCATCCCGGGCAGGCCCACCGCGGCGACGAGAACGTCGGCGTCGAGCGTGTTCCGCGCGAGCTCGACCGTGCGCGAATGGCAGACGGTCACCGTCGCGTTGGCGTGGGTGAGCAGCTGCGCGAGGGGACGGCCGACGATCTGGCTGCGGCCGATCACGACTGCGCGCGCACCCTCGATCCCGACGCCGTACTCCGCCAGGAGCGCCATGACGCCGAGCGGAGTCGCCGGGACGAGCGCCGGGCGGCCGAGGTGGAGCAGGCCGACGTTGAGGGGATGCAGTCCGTCGACGTCCTTCGCGGGCTCGACGGCCGCCTGGACGAGTGCCTCGTCGAGCTGGTCGGGCAGCGGCGTCTGCACGAGGATCCCATCGACGGCGTCGTCCTCGTTCAGCCGCCGCACGCGCTCGAGCACGTCGACAGTGGTCGAGTCCGCCGGGAGGCGGATGTCAACCGCCTCGATCCCGACCTCCTCCGCAGCGGCGTGCTTGTGCCGGATGTAGACCTCCGACGCGGGGTCGTCACCGACCAGGATCGTCGCCAGGCCCAGGCGGCCGAGCGCGCGGGCCTCCTGGGCGACTCGCTCGCGCACCTTCGCGGCGAGGGCCTTCCCGTCCATGAGCGTGGCGGCCACGGAAGCCAGGCTACTAAGCTCCCCCGACATGGAGGCCGCGCAGCTTCCCGACACCGGCACGGGCCGCGACGAGGGGGTCCTCCGGTACTACCGGCTCGCGAAGCGGGCGGAGTGGCAGGTTCGCGAGCTCCCGTGGGGCGAGATCCCGCCCATCCCGGAGGCGCGCGGCAGCGCGGAGAAGCAGGCCCGTCGTCGCGACATCTGGCGCTCGGTCATCATGCAGCAGCTCCAGGCCGACACGTTCGCCTGCGAGATGGCCTCGCAGCTCCTCAACGCGGCCCCCCACTTCGAGGCGAAGCTCTACTACTCGACGATGGTGCAGGACGAGTCGCGCCACACGGAGGCCTGGTTGAAGCTGGCCGCCGAGACGGGCGGCGAGGGCGAGCGCGACCCCTACCTCGACGAGCTGGCGGAGATGTTCCTCGACCTCGACACGCTCGAGGAGAAGGTCTTCCTGATGCAGGTCTTCTTCGAGCGGCTGATCATCCCCCGCTTCCGGATGATCGCGGCCGCGTCGCGCGGCACGGTCCTCGAGGACCTGTGCAACCGGCTGACGATCGACGACGGCATCCACCACCGGGCCGGGGTCGCGTACGAGCGCCTGCTGCTCGAGGACGCCAACAAGAAGCAGAAGAACCAGCTCGTCAAGGTCGCGAATCGGATGCTGCCGATCTTCGTCCAGCACGCCCTCTGGCGGCCCAAGGCTCGCGCCTTCCTCGGGGCGCTGATGCAGAAGCGCGACGTCGAGATGCTGAAGCAGGACCTCGAGGAGGGCATCCGCCTCGCCGGCTCGCTCGGGATCGACCTCAGCGATCTCGAGCTGCCCGCCTTCGACGTGTGACCCGCCGCTGGCCCCGCAAGAACGATCCCGACTCGATCCGTGCGCGGCAGGAGGCGCTGCCGGTCGACGGGGAGGTCTTCGCCCACGACCTCGGCCCGTGGGTCGGCGCCCAGGAGGCTCTCACCGGCGCCGCCCTGATCCCCGTCGCCGTCGTGCCGGTGATCGTCGAGCTCGGCGAGTACGAGCTGACCGAGCCCGACGGGGGGCTGGCCGAGCGCAGCCGCGGGCTCGAGGAGGTCTTCGTGCCGCTCGCCCACACGGAGGGCGGGCTCTCCGCCTCGCTCCAGCGCGGCGCGAAGGCGGCCGCCGAGTCGGGCGGGTTCCGAACATACGTGATTCGCGACAGAATCACCCGAGCATCGTGCTTCGTCTGCAAGAGCGCGGCCGAGGCGCTCGAGCTCGCCCGCTGGATCGAGGACGAGGTGCCGGCCATGCGGGAATGGGTCGGCTCCGCTCCCGTCCCCGAGCTCTCGACCCGCGCCCGGCTGCGCGAGGTGAAGACGCACGTGGTGGGGCCGATGTGCCACGTGCTCTGGTCGTGGACGACGGGCGACGCGGTGGGGCCGAACATGATGACCCGGAACTCCTATGCGCTGAACATGGGCTACGTCCTGGAGCGGGCGCCGGTGAAGCCGGAGCGGACGATGCTCGAGGCGAACATGGGCGGTGACAAGAAGCCCTCCTTCGAGTTCTTCCAGTCTGGGCACGGCAAGACGGTGATCGCCGAGTGCACGCTCACGGACGAGGCCGTGCGCCGCGTGCTGCGGACGACCGTCGACGACCTGCTCGAGCTCGCGTGGGCGGGGACGCACGGCGCAGCGGCCTCCGGGATGCAGTCCGTGGCCTTCACGCCCGCGTCCGCGATCGCCGCCCTCTTCGCGGCGACGGGCCAGGACCTCGGCATGGTCGGGACGAGCTCCATGGCGCACGGCACCGGCCGGCGCGTCGAGGGCGGCCTGAACGTCGCGATCCGCCTGCCCGGGCTCGAGGTGGGGACGGTCGGCGGGGGCACGACCCTCCCCTACGCCCGGACCTGGCTCGAGCTGATCGGCTGCGCAGGCCCGGGCAAGGTCTACCGCTTCGCGCAGGTCGTTGCCGCCGCCACGCTCGCGCTCGAGATCTCGGCCTCTGCCGCGATGTCGACTGCCGGCTCGGAGAACTTCTTCCGGGCGCACCACGAGCGCGGCGGGCTGCGCTGATGCTGGTGCTCGTCTTCTCGTACGAGGCGCGCGACCCGGCCGAGTTCGAGCGGGTCTACGGGCCCGACGGCGAGTGGGCCGAGTTCTTCCGCGGAGGCGCCGGCTACGTGGGGACGGAGCTGCTGCGCGACCGCGAGCAGCCGGGCCGGTACCTCGTCCTCGACCGCTGGGAGTCCGCGGAGGCGTACAACGCGTTCGTGGAGGCGAACCGCGCCGAGTACATGACCCGCGTCGACGACGCGCGCGTCTACTACGACCAGGAGCTCCGGCTCGGCACCTTCGACAACGTGTGGTGATCCCGCCTCACCACGACCCCGCCTGCTGGGGCTGCGGCGACGACCCGAGCGGGATCCACCTCCCCCAGCCGCGGGAGGAGGGGCTCGACCGCTACCGGGCGACGTTCTCCTTCGATGAGCGCCACCAGGGCGGGCCGGGACTCGTCCACGGCGGAATCGTCTCGGCGGCGCTCGACGAGGCGTGCGGACTGCTGGCCACCTGGTACCGCTTCCCGACCGTCACGGCGCGGATCTTCGTCCGCTACCGGCGGCCCGTGCCGATCAACCGGGAGCTGGAGGTCGAGGCCTGGCTCGCCGGCGAGCGGGGCCGGCGGCTGCACGTCGACGCGGCGCTCCGCGACGGCGCCGACGTGCTCGCCGAGGCCCGTGGCGCATTCCTCCACGTGCCGCTGGAGCACTTCCTCGTCACCCCGGAGGGGCGCGCGGCCGGCGAGGCGTGGCGCAGGCGGCTCGGCGGTTGAGTCTGCTCGGTGCCCTAGACGAAGAAGTAGATGAGGAGCGCCGTCGTGCCGACGAGGGCGACGGCGGCCAGGACGACCGTGAAGACCGCGCCCAGGGCGCGAGCCGGCGTCGCCTCGTCGCGGCCGCGGGCCAGTCTGCGGAGGATGGCCATGCTCGGGTCGTCACCGGGTTCGGCCGGTCGGAAACTAGGATCGCGGCGTGAAGGCCAGACCGCTGCCGCCCGGCGGCACGATCGGCGTCGCCGCTCCCTCCTCCCCGGTCGAGCAGTCGTCCGAGCTCGACCGCGGGATCCGCTGGTGGGAGTCGCGCGGCTATCGCGTGCTGCTTGCGCCGGGCGTGCGAGAGCGGGACGACTACGTCGCGGGCGATCCGCGCGGGCGGGCCGACGACCTCGTGGCGCTCTTCGCCGATCCGGAAGTCGACGTCGTCCAGGTGCTGCGCGGCGGCTACGGCTGCTCCGAGGTCGTTCCGCACCTCGAATTCGAGACGATCGCGGCCAACCCGAAGCCGCTCGTCGGCTACTCGGACATCACGGTGCTGCACGTGTCGATCCGCCAGCGGACGGGGCTCGTGACCTTCTACGGGCCCGGGCTCGCCGGCGTGGGCGCCAGGGACCGCGGCGAGTTCACGCAGGAGCGTCTGCTGCTGGCGTTGACCGGCGCCGGGCCGCTCGGCGAGGTGCCGCCGCGGCCGGACGACCCGTACGTCGGCGCGCTCGGCAGCGGACGGGCGACGGCGCCGCTCGTCGGCGGCTGTCTCTGGCTGCTGCGCGAGACGCTGGCGACGCCGTGGGAGGTCGATCTCGAGGGCAAGATCCTCTTCTTCGAGGACGTCCACTGCCCGCCCTGGCACGTCGACGGCATCCTCTCGCAGCTGGCGAACGCGGGGAAGCTGGCCGGGGTCGCAGGCGTCGCGATCGGCGAGATGTGCGAGTGCGAGCCCTGGCGCGAGCCGAAGCCGTGGCTGCGCGGGAAGTCGATGGAGGACGTCTTCGAGCAGCGCCTCGGCCCGCTCGGCGTGCCGGTGCTCTTCAACCTCCCTCTCGGCCACGGGAAGCATCTCTGCACGATCCCGCTCGGCGTGGAGGCGACCGTGGACGCGGACGCGCGGACGCTGACCTTCGACGAGCCGGCGCTGGCGGCGGACTAGGAGAGGCGCCGAGCGGATTCGAACCGCTGTACGCGGCTTTGCAGGCCGCTGCCTAACCACTCGGCCACGGCGCCGGGCAGGAGAGCCATCGTAGCCCCGAAAGGGGGATGGTGACGCGGCCGGATCGGGGTTACCTTGGCGGTCTCACTCCGAGGACCCCTTGCTCCGGACGATCTGCTTCATCGCGCTCACGGGCGCCGCGCTCGCCGCTCCCGCCGCCGCCGCCAAGCGCTCGGCGGACCCGCTCGCCTACCGCGCGGGCCAGGAGGGGGCGCTCGCCCGCGCCGCCGCGGACGGCCACAGCCACGTGCTCTACGCGCACAGCCCGGACGGCATCCTCGGCACGGCGGCCCGGACCGCCCGCTGGCGGCCGCTGATCGACCGGGTCGCGCGCGGCAGCGGCTTCGCACCCGCCTCCCTCGAGGCGATGATCTTCCTCGAAAGCGCAGGCCGTCAGGAGGTGATCGCGGGCGGCAGCGACCCGGCGGCCGCCGCGGGGCTGGCGCAGATCGTCGCGGGAACGGGCCAGAGCTTCCTCGGCATGCGCGTCGACCTCGCGAGGAGCCGCAAGCTGACGAGGGCGATCGCGAAAGCGCGCGCGAACGGCAACCATGGCCGGGCCCGCCGCCTGGAGGGCCGCCGCCGCGCCGTCGACCATCGCTTCGAGCCCGGAAAGGCGCTCGAGGGGATGGTCCGGTACCTGAGGAAGGCGCGCGGCTACGTCGGCCGCAACGACCTCGCGATCGCCTCGTACCACATGGGCATCGGCAACCTCCAGAGCGCGCTCGCCGCCTACGGCCGCGGGAACGTCTCCTACGTCCGCCTCTATTTCGACTCGGCGCCCGACCGGCACCCGCGCGCGTGGCGCGTCCTCACCTCGATGAGCGACGACTCGCGCCACTACCTCTTCAAGGTGCGCGCGGCCCAGGAGATCATGCGTCTCTGGCGCGGCAACCCGGGCCGTTTGATGGCTCTCGCCCGACTGCACGCGAACAAGCTCTCCGGCGAGGAGGCGCTTCGCCCGCCTCACTCCACTCTGCAGTTCGATCGCCCCCGGGACGTGCAGGCAGCGTGGCGGCGGGGCCGGCTCGTCAAGCTGCCGCGCGGCGCCGGGCTCGTCTACAACCGCGGGATGGGACAGCTGGCCAAGAAGCTCGGCCGCCGGCCGCAGCTCTACCGCGGGCTCCGCCCCGACGCGGTGGCGACGCTCGAATACATCGGCCGCCGCGTCCGCGAGCTCTCCGGGGTGAAGGGCAGCCTCCGCGTGACGAGCACGGTGCGCGACTATCGCTACCAGCGTCGCCTGCTCCGGGTGAACTCGATGGCGACGCCCGGCTACTCGCTGCACACGACCGGCTACGCGTTCGACATCGGCCGCGAGTACCGCAACCCGCGGCAGGCAGCGGCTTTCGAGTTCGTGCTCGAGCGGCTCCAGTCCCGCGGGATCATCGAGTGGATCCGCGAGCCCGGCGCCATCCACGTCGCCGTCGGCCCGCGGGCCAGGCTCCTGCGCGTCAAGCCCAAGCAAGACGAGCAGCCGCGGGCGTTCCGGGCCTCTACGAGCCTGGAGTCGTTCCTGCGCTCGCTGACGAGCTTCTTCTAGGCCGCGACCCCGCTGAACTGCGGGATGACGTCGCGCCCGTAGGCCTCGAGCGTCTCCTCCTGACCGTGGGTCATGAGGTAGATGTTGAACTGATCGACGCCCACCGACTCGAGCTCGCGCAGCTTCGAGGCGCACTGCTCCGCCGTCCCGAGCACCGAGAAGCGGTCACAGATCTCGTCTGAGACGAACTCGCCGTGCTTCGCGCCCACGCGCGAGTGCTCGGAGTAGTCGTAGAACTTGCGCGCCTTGACGTAGTCCGTCAGCGCGGCCGGGATCTCCGACTCCCAGCCGTACTTCTCGATCAGGTCCATGACGTGGTTCGAGACCATCGCGGGGAACCAGCGCACCTGGTCGCGCGCGTGCGCGAGGTCGTCCGTGATCATGCTCGGCGCGCCGACGATGCACTTGAGCGCGCTCGGGTCGCGTCCGGCCTCCTCGGCGGCGCGCCGCGCGGTGTCCATGATCCACTGGATGATCTGCGGGTCGGCTAGCTGGATGATCACGCCGTCGCCGATGCGGCCGGCGACGGCGAGCGCCTTCGGGCCGTAGCCGGCGATCCACATCTCGATCTGGGGAAGCTCCGCGCGCGCCCACGACAGTTGGAGCTCCTGGTCGTTCCAGTGGACGGCGCGGCCGTTCATCAGGTCCTTGATCATCGCGCAGCGCGCCTCGAACTCCGCGACCTTGACGGGCTTGAGGCCGACGACGCGCCGCGACGAGTCGCCGCGGCCGATGCCCATCACCATCCGGCCGTTCGAGATGTCCTGCATCGTCGCG
>JACVRU010000012.1 GCA_014534295.1 Thermoleophilia bacterium
CGTAGAAGGCGACCAGCATCGCCGACGGCGAGTTGATCGTCATCGACGTCGAGACCTCTCCGAGTGGGATTCCCGCGAAGAGCGTCTCCATGTCGGCGAGCGAGTCGATCGCCACCCCCTCCCGCCCGACCTCGCCGAGCGAGCGAGGATGGTCGGAGTCGTAGCCCATCAGCGTCGGCATGTCGAACGCCGTCGACAGCCCGGTCTGGCCGTGGTCGAGGAGGTAGCGGAAGCGCGCATTCGTCTCCGCCGCCGTGCCGAAGCCGGCGAACTGCCGCATCGTCCACAGCCGACCGCGATACATCGACGGATAGACGCCGCGCGTGAACGGATGGGCGCCGGGGAAGCCGAGGTCGCGCTCGTAGTCGACCTCTACGTTGTCGGGCGTGTACAGCGGCTCGTTCTCGAGACCACTGATCGTCGAGAAGAGCTCGCCCTCCCGCTCGGGCGTCGCATCGTACGCCTGGGCGCGCCAGGCCTCGGTCTCCGAAGCCGGCCGCGGCTCCCGGGTCGTCGCCATGGCCGGATTGTAGGTTGCGGCGACAGGCCGCCGGCACATCCGCCCGAGGGACGGCGCTATCCGTCCTGCGATCCCCCCGGCCGCCAGAGCGGCTCGTCCCGGCCCGCCCCCGCATTCGCCGCACGCGCGAAGATGAAGAGGAGGTCGCCGAGCCGGTTCAGGTAGACGGCCACGTTCGGCGAGGCGTGGTCCACCCGCAGGACGGCGATCTCCGCCCGGCGGCACACGGCGCGCGCGACGTGCAGACGCGCAGCCGACTCGTGCCCGCCCGGCAGGACGAAGCTCTTCAGGGGCGGCAGTTCGGCGTTGAGCCGGTCGCAGTCCGCCTCGAGCGACTCGACCTGGCCGGCCGTCACGCGCAGCCCGTCCCGGCCCGGCCGCGAGACGTCCGCGCCGAGGTCGAAGAGCTCGTTCTGGACGCGCTCGAGGACGGCCCGCAGCGCCTCCGGAATCCCGGCCGCGAGCGCGAGCCCGAGTTGCGAGTTGAGCTCGTCCACGGCCCCGAAGGCCACGACGCGCGGGTCGGTCTTGGGCACGCGCGAGCGGTCGCCGAGGCTCGTCTCGCCCTCGTCGCCCGTCCGCGTGTAGATCCTCGTCAGGCGCACCGGCTCGTCCCGCTTCCGCGCCATCCGTGCCACCTTAGTGACTTAGTGGCTCGAAGCCACTAGGTCCCCTACTTCAGGGCCATGGCCCGCTGGCCGAGCCCGAGGACCGAGCGGGCGATCACGAGCCGCTGGATCTCGCTCGTCCCCTCGTAGATCTCGGTGATCTTCGCGTCCCGGTAGTAGCGCTCGGCCGGGAACTCCCTCGTGTACCCGTAGCCGCCGAGGACCTGGATCGCCTCGCCGGTCTGCCGGCGGGCGACCTCCGAGGCGAACAGCTTCGCCTTCGCGCCCTCCTCCGTGTGCGGCAGCCCTTGCTGCTTCAGCCAGGCGGCGCGGTAGACGAGCAGACGGGCCGCGTCGATCTGCGTGGACATGTCCGCGAGCTTCCACTGGATCGCCTGGAACTCCGCGATCCGCTGCCCGAACTGGCGCCGCTCGAGCGCGTACGAGCGCGCGAGCTCGTACGCTGCCTGAGCGATCCCGAGCGCCTGGGCGGCGATCCCGATGCGGCCGCCGTCGAGCGTGGCCATCGCCACGCTGAAGCCCTTTCGCTCCTCGTGGAGGAGCCGGTCGGCGCCGACCCGGACGCCGTCGAGGACGAGGTCGACCGTCGACGACGAGTGCAGCCCGAGCTTCTCCCCGGAGCTCACGGTCTCGACCTGGTCGGAGTCGACGAGGAACGCCGAGACGCCTCCGGAACCGGGCGTGTCCGGGTCCGTGCGCGCGAAGAGGACGATCGTCCCGCCGAGGCTGCCGTTCGTGATCCACTGCTTGCGGCCGCTGATCGCCCAGCCGTCCCCGTCGGGCTCGGCCTTCGTTCGCAGCGAGCCGGCGTCCGAGCCGGAGTCGGGCTCGGTGAGCGCGAAGGCGCCGATCGCCTCGCCGCGGGCGAGGGGCGGTACGAAGCGCGACCGCTGCTCGTCCGTGCCGAACATGAGGATCGGCAGCGTCGCCGCGCTCGTGTGCACGGCCACCGTGACGCCGACGCCGGCGTCGGCCCGCGAGAGCTCCTCCAGCACCAGGACGTACGAGAGAAAGTCGGCGCCGGCCCCTCCGTACTCCTCCGGCACGCAGACGCCCATCAGCCCGAGCTCGGCCAGCTTCCCGTAGAGCTCGCGGGGGAACGTATGCTCGCGGTCCCAGTCGGCGACGTGGGGCTCGATCTCGTCCCGGGCGAGGTCCCGCGCGAGCGTCTGGATCTCGCGCTGGTCGTCGGTCAGGGCGAAGTCCATCAGCGCTGACTCTATCCAGGTCTTCTCCAGATTCTCACGGCACCGTTGCCCACGACGGCCCGCCGGCGCCGCACACTGGACTCCATGCACGCCCGCCTCCCGAGGCTCGGCGTCGTCGCGCCAGGGGAGAGCGCGACCACCCGAGGCCTCGTCCGGGCGTGCAGCCGTCTGGGGGTCGAAGGTCGTCCTCAACCCGGAGCGGGCGCTGGCCGAGCTCGGCCCCGCGGACACCGCGCTCGGCCGGCTCGACGTGCGGCGGACGCTCGACGCGTCGAGCGCGGGCTCTGGGAGCTGCGGATGCTCGAGCGCGTGGGCATCCACGTCCTCGACCCGGCGTCCGCGCTGCTCGTCCAGGGAGTCGCCGGCGAACGCGGCGGGTTGGGCTACTTCGGACTCTCCTACT
The DNA here is from genome assembly GCA_014534295.1 of Thermoleophilia bacterium. GTDB lineage: Bacteria > Actinomycetota > Thermoleophilia > Gaiellales > Gaiellaceae > JACVRU01. The sequence continues at coordinate 2,761 of JACVRU010000012.1, forward strand.
ACGAGGAGAACAAGCGCCGCCTCAAGCTCGTCAAGGTGGACGGTGGCCCGGGCTGCGTCGCGCCCTCGATCCGGACCGTCCAGAACACGACGTACAAGCCGCTCGGCCGGCCGCTCTTCATCTACGCGAGGCGGTCCTTCTTCAAGCGGGCCGAGGTCGCGGCTTTCATCGGCTTCGCCCTCAACAACCAGCAGGCGATCGCGAGGCGGGCCGACTACGTCTGGCTGACGCCCAAGCAGGCGAAGAACGCGCGCTACCGCTACCTGAGCGTGCCGAAGCAGGTCTTCGGCAGGTAGCCCGGGGACGACCGCCCAGGGGCGCTCCCGCGCCCCTGGGCGTTAGCATCCGCGCGGCATGCGGCTCGCTCTGGTCCCGCGCACCTCCGAGTTCTACGAGCTCTTCGCCCGGGCTGGCGACAACATGCTCGAGGTGAGCCGGCTCGCGGAGACGCGGTTCCGCGAGTTTCCGCAGTCCTCGGTCAGCCAGGCGGACGTCAAGCGTGCCGAGACGGCGGGCGACCAGATCACACACGACCTGATGCGACTGCTGAACACGCAGTACATCACGCCGTTCGACCGCGAGGACATCTACGCGCTCACGACCTCGATCGACGACGTCGTCGACTACATCGAGGAGGCCTGCGACCTGCTCGAGCTCTACGGGATCGAGCAGCCGGTGCGGCCCGCGCTCGACCAGTGCCGCATCCTCGTGCGAGCGACGGAGCACCTCGCGACCGCGCTCGGCGGCCTCAAGGGGCTCCGCGGCGTCCAGGAGGCGCTCGTCGAGGTGAAGCGCCTGGAGGACGAGGGCGACCGCGTCGTGCGCGACGCGATCGGCGCGCTCTTCCACGAGTCCCGGATCGACCCGCTCGTCGTCATCCGCTGGAAGGACATCTACGAGGGGCTCGAGGAGGCGCTCGACGCCTGCGAGACGGCCGCGAACGTGCTGGGGAACATCGTCGTCAAGAACGCCTAGTGGTCGGCGCCGTGGGCACGGTCATGATCGGCCGAGCGAAGATCGAGCAGCTCGAGGACGCGGGGACCGCTCGTGTGCTCTGCCGTACGGCCACGACTCCCGGGGAAGGGCTGAGGGACGCCGCTCTGCGAAGACTTGCAGCCGGCCGAGTGGGCCGTGGTCGCGGCGGAGGCGACTAGGAGCCGGTGGAGGAAAGCACTCTTCTCCTCGTCGCGGTGGTCGTCGTCGCCCTCTTCTTCGACTTCACGAACGGCTTCCACGACGCGGCGAACGCGATCGCCACGAGCGTCTCCACGCGGGCGGTCTCGCCGCGCGTGGCCGTTCTCGGCGCCGCCGTGCTCAACTTCGCGGGCGCATTCGTGTCGCTCGAAGTGGCAGCGACCGTGGCCAAGGGCGTCGTCAACGCGGAAGTGGCGACGCTGGAGGTGGTCCTCGGCGGCGTCGTCGGCGCGATCGTCTGGAACCTGATCACGTGGTATCTCGGGCTGCCGACGAGCTCGAGCCACGCCCTCATCGGCGGCGTCGCGGGCGCCGCCGTGGTCGCCGCCGGCTGGGACGTCCTGCTCGTCGGCGGGCTGGTCGACCGGGTCCTGATCCCGTCGCTCGCGGCTCCCCTGATCGGGATCGTCGGCGCCTTCGCGATCATGACGGGGCTGACGTGGATCATCGCCCGGCGCTCCCCGGGCACCGTGAACCGGGTCTTCCGGCGCCTCCAGATCGTCTCGGCGAGCTTCGTCGCGTTCACGCACGGCACGAACGACGCGCAGAAGACGATGGGGATCATCGCCCTCGCGCTCGTCGCGGCCGGGCACGTCCCGGCCGGAGACGGCTTCTACGTGCCGCTCTGGGTGATCGTGGCCGCGGCGACCGCGATGGCGCTCGGCACGTACGCGGGCGGGTGGCGCATCATCCGTACGCTCGGCCAGCGCGTCGCCAAGCTCGAGCCGCCGCAGGGCTTCGCCGCGGAGACGTCCTGCGCCACGATCCTCTGGTTCACCGGCAACATCGGGTTCCCCGTCTCGACGACGCACACGATCTCCGGCTCCGTGCTCGGCGCGGGCGCCACCCGGCGGCTGTCCGCCGTCCGCTGGGGCGTCGCCGGGAACATCTTCGTCGCCTGGCTGCTCACGATCCCCGCCGCGGGTGGCGTCGGGGCGCTGATGGAGCTGCTCGCGCGCCTGCCGGCCGGCCCCGCGCTCGTGATCGGCGTGCTGCTCGTGTTCTCGACGCTCGCCTTCGCCGCCCGCAGGCGGGCTTCCGCCGCGCCGACGCAGGGCGAGGCGCTCGTCAGCCCGCCGCCCGCCGGCTAGCGCGACGCGTCGGTGAACTCGCGGAACTCGCCCGTGACGAGGTAGGCGACGCGCTCGCCGACGTCGACGGCGTGGTCGCCGATCCGCTCGAGGCAGCGCGACACGATCATCATCCGCAGGCCCCACTCCTGGAGCTTCGGGTCGCTGCCGAGCGAGAGCACGTGCTGCACGACCCGGCGGTTGGCGCGGTCGATCAGCTCGTCGAGGTCGACGAGCGACTCAGCCTCGGCGACGTCGCGCCTCGCGAACGCCCCCATCGCGAGCTCGACCATCTCCTCGGCGCGCGCCCCCATGTCCTGGAAGCCCTCGACGAGCGTCAGGTCGCCGGCGACGTCGGGGGCGAGCTTGACGAGCTTCGCGATCGTGACGCAGTAGTCCGCCATCCGCTCCAGGTGGAGGTTGATGTGGAGCACCGCGAGGACGAGCCGGAGGTCCGTGGCCACGGGGGTCTGCCGCGCGAGCAGGTCCTGGATGCCCTCCTCGATCGCGAAGTAGCGGCTGTCCACCTCGTCGTCGAAGGCGATCACCTCGTCGGCGAGCTCGAGGTCGTGTCCCACGAGCGCGGTCACCGCGCCGCGCAGCACGCGCAGGACGAGGGAGCCTTCCTCCTGGAGTGAGGCTTCGAGCTGGTCGAGCGCCTCGTGGAAGCCGACCCGCATCTCGGCCACGCTAGCCGAACCGCCCCGTCACGTAGTCCTCCGTCCTCTGGTCGGAAGGGTTCGTGAAGATCTTCGAGGTCACGTCGTACTCGACGAGGATCCCGGTTCGCGCGTCGCGGTTCTCGTCGACCTCGACGCTGAAGAACGCCGTCATGTCGGCCACGCGGGCCGCTTGCTGCATGTTGTGGGTGACGATCACGATCGTGTACTCGCGCTTCAGCTCGTCCATCAGGTCCTCGATCCGGGTGGTCGAGATCGGGTCGAGGGCCGACGCCGGCTCGTCCATCAGGATCACCTCCGGCTCGACGGCGAGCGCCCGCGCGATGCAGAGGCGCTGCTGCTGCCCGCCGGAGAGGCTGAGGGCGCTCTCCTTGAGGCGGCTCTTGACCTCGTCCCAGAGGGCCGCCTGCTCCAGCGCGTGCCGCACCCGGTCGTCGAGCCCGTCCTTCAGGCCGAGGACGCGCGGGCCGAAGGCGACGTTGTCGAAGATCGACTTCGGAAACGGGTTCGGCTTCTGGAAGACCATCCCGATCAGGCGGCGCACCTCGACCGGGTCGACCTCCCTCCCGTAGAGGTCCTCGCCGTGGTAGAGAATCGTCCCGTCGACGGTCGCGCTCGGGATCAAGTCGTTCATCCGGTTGAAACAGCGGATGAACGTGCTCTTGCCGCAGCCGGAGGGCCCGATGAACGCGGTCACGAAGTTCTTGTAGACCTCGAGCGAGACGCCGGACAGCGCCGACTTGCCGCCGTAGGCGACCGTCAGGTCTTCGACGTCGAACACGACCTCGCGGAGCGCGGGCCCGGACGGCGCGTCGTGCCGGACTTCCACGCCGGGGATTCTCTCAGCGGCGGTCATCACCATCGCTTCTGGTAGCGGTTGCGGACCCAGATCGCGACCGCGTTCAGCGAGAGCAGGATCGCGAGCAGGACGATGATCGCCGCAGCCGCCAGGACCTTGAACTCCTCCTGGGGACGCGACGTCCACTGGAAGATCTGGATCGGCAGGACCGTGAACTGGTCGAGCAGCGACGGGTTGAAGGCCACGTAGGTGAGCGCGCCCACGAGGAGCAGCGGAGCCGTCTCACCGATCGCCCGCGAGAGGGCGAGGATCGAGCCCGTCGCCATCCCGGGCGCGGCCGCGGGCAGCACCTGGCGCCACACGACCTGCCACTTCGTCGCGCCGAGCGCGAACGCGCCCTGTCTGATCGATGCCGACACCGCGCGGATCGCCTCGCGCGAGGCGATGATCACGACCGGCAGGACGAGCAGGGTCAGGATCATCGCGCCGGCGAGAAGCACGCGGCCGAGGCCCAGCCCGCGGACGAGGAAGGCCAGCCCGAGGATGCCGTAGACGATCGAGGGCACCGCCGCGAGGTTCTGGATGTTCAGCTCGAGCAGGCGGTTGTACCAGCGCTCCTTGTCCGCGTACTCCTCGAGGTAGATCGCCGTCCCCACGCCGAGCGGCACGGTGAAGACGAGCAGCAGCGCGCCGATGTAGAGCGTGCCGAGGATGGCCGGGCGCGCGCCCGCGATCGCGGGGTCCGCGGACGGGTCGTTGAGGAAGAGCGCCCGGTCGATGTACGGCAGTCCGGTCGCTGCGATGTCGACGAGCAGCCAGAGGAGGAGCGCGAAGCCGATCGCCAGGGACAGGAGCAGGTAGCCCATGAAGACCGCGCCCAGCACGCGCCCGCGAGGCTTCGCGGCGACCAGCGTCGTCGCGGCAGCGCTCATTCGTAGACCTCCCGGTACTTCCGCACCAGCCGGATCGCGAATAGGTTCATCGCGAGCGTCATCACGAACAGCGTCAGCCCGACGGCGAAGATCGTCTTGTACTCGATCGAGCCGGTGGGGACGTCGCCGATCCCGGTGGCGGCGATGAACGCCGTCATTGTCTCGACCGGCTCGAAGGGCACGAACGTGAGCTGCGCGAGCTGGCCGGCCGCGAGCAGGGCGATCATCGTCTCGCCGACGGCCCGGGAGATCCCGAGCACGAAGCTGGCGACGATCCCGGAGATCGCCGCGGGGACGACGATCCGGACGGACACCTCGAGCTTGTTCGAGCCGAGCGCGTAAGCGCCGTCCCGCAGCGACTGTGGCACCGCGTTCATCGCGTCCTCGGAGATCGAGGCGACGGTCGGAATGATCATGATCCCCATGACGACGCCGGCGCTGAACGCGTTGAAGATCTGGACGTCGAGCCCGAGCGAGCGCAGGAACGGCGTGAACGTGACGAGCGCGAAGTAGCCGTAGACGACCGTCGGGACGCCGGCGAGCACCTCCAGCGCCGGCTTCAGAGCCTTGCGGACGCCGGGACGCGCGTACTCGCTCAGGTAGATCGCGGCGCCGAGGCCGAAGGGCACGGCGACGACGACCGCCCAGAAGGTGACCGAGAGCGTGCCCACGATCAGCGGCAGGACGCCGAAGCGCGCCGGCTCGAAGAGCGGCGCCCAATCCGTCCCGGAGAAGAAGTCGACGAGGGAGACCTCGCGGAAGAACTCGAGCGACGGCTCGAGCAGCGCCGCCACGATCCCGATCGTCGTCGCGATCGAGACGAGCGCGCAGAGGGCGAGGGCACCCTTGACAACGCCCTCGCCCCAGCGTCTCCGATGCACGCGCAGCCGCGGCGCGGCGGCCTGCACTACGAGCCGGCCCCCGCGAGCGCCTCGTCGAGGCTCGACTGCGCTTCTCCGAGCTGCCCCTCGGTCAGCGGCACGTAGAGCGCCGTCTCCGCGAGCTGGTGGTTGTGGTCGAGCAGGTACTGGATGAACGCCTGGACCTCGGGCCGCTCGAACGAGGCCGTCTTCGCGTAGATGAAGAGCGGGCGGCCGAGAGGGTTGTACGAGCCGTCCTGGACCGTCTCGATCGAGGGCTCCACGCACTCGCCGTCCTGGTTCTCGATCGGGACGGCCTTGATCGTGCCGTCGTTCTCTTGGACGTAGGAGAGCCCGAAGTAGCCGAGCCCGCCCTCGGCGCCGGAGACGGCCTGGACGATCACGTTGTCGTCCTCCGAGGCCTGGTAGTCGGAGCGGCTGGCGCCGCCCTCGTCGTTCACGGTCTCGGTGAAGTAGTCGAACGTCCCGGAGTCGGTCCCCGGGCCGGCGAGCGTCAGCGGAAGGTCCGGGTAGTCGCCGCCGGGAACGTCGCTCCAGTTGTCGATCTCGGAGCCCGGCGCCCAGATCGCGTTCAGCTGCTCGATCGTGAAGCAGTCGACCCAGTCGTTGCCCGGGTTGACGACGACCGCGAGGCCGTCGTTGACGACGTGGAACTCGACGAAGTCGACGCCGTTCTGCTCGCAGAGGTCGGTCTCCTCGTCCTTGATCGGGCGCGACGCGTTCGAGAGGTCGGTCTCACCCCGGCAAAACCGCTCGAAGCCGCCGCCGGTGCCCGAGATCCCGACGGTGACGCGGACGCCGGAGTGCTCGCGGCCGAACGCCTCGGCCGCGGCGGTCGTGAACGGCCCCACTGTGCTCGAGCCGTCGGCCTCGACGCGGCCGGACAGATCGGACTCGGCGGTGCCGGCAGGCGCGCCGGCCCGGTCGCCCGCGTTCCGGCCGCTGCCGCAGGCGGACGCGCTGAGCACGAGAGCGAATGCGATTGCGATCCCCAGTGTCTTCTGCATGCGGCCAGTGTCCCGGCGCCGCGCCGGCTCGTGGGGTGCGCGCCGGTGAAGAAGTGGTGACGGGGTGGTGAACGGGTCAGGGCGCGGTTAGCGGCGCAACCCCAGCCGTCGCAGCTCGGCCTCGGCGAGCGCCTCCTCGTCGTCGCCGAGCGACAGCACCTCGTCGAGCGGGAGCGTCTGACGCCCCCGCTCGGCCAGCAGCCCGTCGACCCCAGGGACGCCGGCGGCGAGCGCACGCCGCACCGCCACGCGCTCGCGGCGCCACCGCAGGCGCAGCCCGAGCCAGAGAGCGGCGAGCGGGACCGTGGGGATGAGTGCGATCGAGAGTGCGAGCAGGACGCTCAGGTCCTCGACGTCGCTCCGGGTCGCGGCCGCGTCCCGCTGGGCGCTGCGGCCGGTCTCCCGAATCCGGTCGGCCAGGTCGCCGACCGGCTGGCCCAGGAACGGGATGCGCCCCACCTGCTCGAGCAGGTCGCCCGTCTGCTCGATCGCGTCCCCGGCGAGTACGACCGTGTCGCTCAGCTCCGTGAGGCCCCGGACCTCCCGCCCGACCTGCACGCCGAGCACCACCCAGGCGACGACCCAGCCGACGAGGGCGACGTCGACCAGCAGGCGCACCGTTCTCGAGGGCGGGGCCACCAGGCTGCCGCCTACCCCGACGGCCCTGGAAACACGCAGCGGACCTCGATGCCGCGGCCGCGGTCGCCGCGCGCCTCGACGGTGCCGCCCGCCGAGCCCACGATGTGCTTCACGATCGCCAGGCCGAGCCCCGTCCCGCGCGAGGCGCGCGCCCGGTCGGCGCGGTAGAAGCGCTCGAACAGCCGCGGCAGGTCGCGCTCGAGCACCCCGATCCCGTCGTCGCGGCCCGCGAGCACGACCGTCCCGCCGTCGCGGGCGACGGAAAGCGTGAACGTGGAGCCGGGCCCCGCATAGCGGATCGCGTTCTGCGTCAGGTTCTCGGCGACGACCCTGAGCATGCGCGGCCGAATCGGAAGCTCGACCTGCGCGTCGCCCGCGACGCGGATCGACACGCCCGCGCGCGCGGCCGCCTCCTCCTGGGCTGCGGCGACCTCCGCCAGCACGGGCAGGACCGGCTCCGAGCCGAGGCCCACGACGGCACGGCCGGTCTCCAGCTCGCTCAGGAAGAGGACGTCGTCGATCAGCTCCTTCACCTGCTCGACCTCCCGCTTGGCCTGCTCGGCGAGCGCGTGCGCGTCCTCGCCCGGGAGCGCGGCGGTCTCGAGCAGCGCGAGCAGCCGCGCCAGCGGCGTCCGCAGCTCGTGCGAGACGGCCGCGGTGAAGCCCGCCCGCAGCTCCTCGTAGGCGCGGCTGTCGCCGCCGAGGTAGACGAGCCGCTCCCGCCGGCCGTCGATCTCGTAGGGGACGACGACGACGTCCTCGCCCTCGAGCGCCCCCGACGGCGCCGGGCCGCCCTCTTCAAGCCCGTCGAGCGCCTCGCGGGCGCGTCGGCTGGCCGCGACCACCCGATCCTCGTCGTCGAGCACGAGGACGAGCTCCAGGCTCTCCTCGAGCAGCACCCGTCCCCGCTCCGCGTCCGCGTTCACCGGATCGTCACCACCCGTTCACCCACCGACCATCGCGCACGCAATGATGATGCCGACGAATGCCCAAGGTCCTGATCATCGAGGACGACGAGGTGATCGCCGGCGGCATGCAGCGCCACCTGAACGGCGCGGGCTTCGACGCCTACACGGTCGCCAGCGGCGAGACTGGGCTCGCCCGCCTGCGCTACGAGCGCCCCGACGTCTGCGTCCTCGACCTGATGCTGCCCGGGACCGATGGCTGGCGGCTGATCGAGACCGCGCGCAGCGAGGGGATCGGCACTCCGATCGTCGTCGTCAGCGCCCGCGGGACGGAGCACGACCGCGTGCACGCCCTCGAGCTCGGGGCCGACGACTACCTCGTGAAGCCCTTCTCCATGAAGGAGCTCGTCGCGCGCGTACGCGCCGCGGCCCGCCGGGGCGTGAGCGCGGCCGAGCCGGCGCGCGGGGAGACGATCCGGCTCGCGGAGCTGACGATCGACCCGGCGAACATCCAGGCCTACGTGGACGGCGAGAGCGCCGACCTGACGCCAACCGAGTTCCGGCTCCTCTACGCCCTGGCGCTCGAGCGCGGCCGCGTGCTCACGCGCGACGAGCTGCTCCAGAAGGTCTGGGGCCGGCGGGCGGCGCACCGGGACCGGACCGTGGACGTGTTCGTGCGCAAGCTACGGGAGAAGATCGACCGGCGGGCGACCGACCATGCCTTCATCCACACCCGCTACGGAGTCGGCTACAAGCTCGAGCCGATTCCGAAGTAGCTACGCGACCGCGAGCTCGCGCCGGATCCGACGCAGGTCGCCCTCCCGCTGGCGGAAGGCGTCGACGACGTCCGGGTCGAACTGCCGCCCCGCCTGCTCGAGGATGACCGCCCGCGCGTGCGACCAGCTGCGGGCGCGCCGGTAGGGCCGGTGGCTCGTGACCGCGTCGAGCGTGTCCGCGACGGCGAACACACGCGCGCCGAGCGGGATCTCCGCGCCGCCCTGTCCGTCCGGATAGCCCTGCCCGTCCCACCGCTCGTGGTGCGAGCGGACGACGCGCAGGCCCTCGCCCGCGAGCAGCGGCACCTCCGCCAGCATCTGCTCGCCGAGGACCGTGTGCTGCTCCATCGACTTCCGCTCGGCCCGGGTCAGGGAGCCGCGCTTGCCGAGGATCCGGTCGGGGATGCCGATCTTGCCGATGTCGTGGAGGAGGAACCCGTACTCGGCGGAGGAGTCCACGGCGAGCCGGGCGTCGATGCCCCGCGCGAGCTCGACCGCGTACGCGACGACGCGCTCGGAGTGGTAGCGCGTGCCGGTGTCCTTCTGCTCGAGCGCCGCGACGAGCGCGGCCACGGTCTGCCGGTACGCGCGCTCGAGCAGGTGCCGCTGACGGCGCTCGAGGTCGAGCATGTGCCGGAGGTCGCGGGCGTACAGGAGCAGCTGCCCCTCCTCGTCCGCAGCCTCGGCGAGCCGGAGCGGCACGCCGGCGGGGCCGCCGGCGAGCCGGTCGGCGACGCCCAGCAGGTGCAGTGGGCTGAACGGCTTCGACAGGTAAGCGTCGGCTCCGGCCTCCCGCGCCTGCGCGCGACCCTCCCCCGCCCCGCCGGAGAGGAGGACGACGCCGATCCCCCGCGTCTTCGCCTGCGCCTTGAGCCGGCGGCAGAGCTCGAGCCCGCTCTCGCCGGGCATCAGCACGTCGAGGACGACGACGTCCGGCCGGGCGCGGGCGATCCGGCGCTCGGCCGCGGCCACGCTGTCGGCTTCGTCCACCTCGACCTCGAACGACTCGAACGTGGCCCGGAGAAGAGCCCTCAGGCCGGCGTCGTCGTCGACGATCAGTATTCGCACAACCAACCCCCACGGGTCTGCGAGTCCTAGAACTTTTGTTGTCGGCAGCAGCCGCCCCGGGCTTTAGCCGTACGCGTAGAAGCCGCGACCGGACTTCCGGCCCAGGCGGCCCGCCTGCACGTACTGCCTGAGCAGGGGACACGGCGCGTACTTCGGGTCGCCGAGCCCCTCGTGCAGGACGTCCATGATCGCCACGCAGGTGTCGAGGCCGATCAGGTCGGCGAGGGCGAGAGGGCCCAGCGGGTGTGCGAAGCCGAGCCTCGCGATCGTGTCGATCGACTCCGGCTCGGCGACGCCCTCCATCAGCGCATAGGCGGCCTCGTTGATGAAGGGCATGAGGATTCGGTTCGAGACGAAGCCCGGATAGTCGCGGGCCTCGGCCGGCGTCTTGCCCAGGTCCTCGGCCAGCGCGACGATCGCCGCCGCCGTCTCGTCGGAGGTCTCCAGGCCGCGGATCACCTCCACGAGCTGGAGCACGGGCACGGGGTTGAAGAAGTGCATGCCGATCACCCGGTCGGGGCGCCGCGTCGCCGCCGCGAGCGACGTGATCGGGATCGAGGACGTGTTCGAGGCGAGCAGGGCCTCCTCGGGGAACAGCTCGTCCGCGCGCCCGAAGACGTCCGCCTTCACGGCCGCGTCCTCGACGACCGCCTCGATCATCAGGTCGGCGGGCACGAGCTCGTCGACGGGCCCGACGCGCGCCAGCACGTCCTCCGGCGCCGGGCCGCCCTTCTCGGCGAGCTTCGCCAGGCTCTGCTCCATGGCTCCGCGCGCCCGGTCGACCGCGCCAGGCTCGGCATCGTGGAGGGAGACGCGCCGGCCCGAAGCGGCGACGACCTGGGCGATCCCGCCCCCCATCTGGCCGGCCCCGACGACGAGCACGTGCTCGAACCGCACCCGCGGAGGCTATCGCCGCTCACCGACTGCCACCCGCCCCAGGACCTGCGCCCCTGGTCGAGGTCGCTAGACCTCGACGAGAATCGCGTCGCCCTGGCCGCCGCCCGAGCAGATCGCGGCCAGGCCGAGGCCACCGCCGTTCCGGCGCAGCTCGTGGATCATCGTGCCGAGGATCCGGCCGCCGGAGGCGCCGATCGGATGCCCGAGCGCGACGGCGCCGCCGTTCACGTTCACGCGCTCCGGGTCGGCTCCGAGCATCGCGACCGAGTTCAGCGCCACCGAGGAGAACGCCTCGTTGATCTCGACGCGCTCGACGTCGCCGATCTGCTTGCCGGCCCGCTCGAGCGCCATCCCGCCGGCGAGCGCCGGCGTGCGCGCGAGATAGGCGAAGTCGTCAGCTGCGTAGCCCTGCGCGACGATCGTCGCCAGCGGCTCGAAGCCCCGTCTGCGGGCGTACTCCTCGCTCGTCACGATCACGCAGCTGGCGCCGTCGTTGACGCCCGGGGCGTTGCCGGCCGTCGTCGTCCCCTCGGGGTCGAAGACCGGCTTCAGCCGGGAGAGCCGCTCGTAGGAGGTTTCGCGCCGCGGGCTCTCGTCGGCGGCGAGCTCGCCGACGGGGACGAGCTCGTCCGCGAACAGGCCCTCGTCCTGCGCGCGCACGGCGCGCTCGTGGGAGCGCAGCGCCCATCGGTCCTGGTCCTCGCGGGAGATGCCGAGCTCGCGGGAGACGTTGGAGGCCTGCTCGACCATGTGGCGCTGGTCGAAGGTCGAGGTGAGGCCGTCGTAGACCATCAGGTCGACGATCTTGTCGTCGCCGAGCCGGTAGCCGAAGCGCGCCTTCTTGAGCGCGTAGGGCGCGTTCGACATCGACTCCATGCCGCCCGTGACGACGACCTCCACGTCGCCGGCGCGGATCATCGAGTCGGCGATCTCGACCGCGCGGATCGAGGAGGCGCAGACCTTGTTGATCGTGTCGGCGGGGATCTCCTTCGGGAGGCCCGCGCCCACGGCCGCCTGGCGCGCGGGCGCCTGGCCCGCGCCGCCCTGGAGCACTTGTCCCATGATCACGTACTGGACCTCGCCGTCCTCCATGCCGATCCGGTCGAGGGCGGCGCGGACCACGTGCGCGCCGAGCTGCGGCGCCTCGTAGTCCCTGAGCCCGCCGCCGAGCTTGCCGAAGGGCGTCCGGACTGCGGCGAGGACGACGGAGCGGGGCATTGGCTCAGGCTAGCTTCTCGAGCAGCCGCAGCGCGACGCGGTCGACGGAGCGATTCGTGCTGGAGGCGACGAAGACGGCCGCCCGCCGCTCCAGCACGACGCCGGCGAAGCTCCGAAAGCGGCCGGTCCCGCCGTTGTGCACGAGCGTGACGGGGCCGCGCCGGGGCTCGAGCACGAGCCAGCCGAGGCCGATCGAGAGACCCCTTCCCGCGGTCGCCCGAGGCGTTCGGGCCAGCTCGAGGGCCTTCCCGAGCCGCGTCGGCGGCAGGTCGACAGTCGCTCGCAGGAAGCGCAGCATCTCGGGGACGGTCGAGCGCAGCGCGCCCGCGCCCGGCAAGCCGGGCAGCGCGAACGCAGCGCGCGGTCGGCCGACGAACGAGTGCCCCTGCGCCACCCGCGGGCGCTGCTCGGCAGTGGGCTCGATCATCGTGTCGGGCATCCCGAGCGGAGCACAGATCCGCTCGCAGACGAGCTGCTCGTACTCCACGCCTGCCCGGTGGCTCAGCGCGATGCCGAGCAGGCCCCCGCCGAGGTTCGAGTAGCGGAATCGTCCCGGCGGGCGGCGTAGCCTGGTTCGGGCGAGCGCCTCGGCGAGCTCGGCCTCGCGGAGCCCCGCGTACGGGTTGTCGAGATCGCGAAGCGCCAGGCGCCACATTCCCCGTGGCGCGCGGCGCAGCCCGGAGAGATGCGACGCGAGCTCAGCGAGACTGATCTCGCGGCCGACGGGAGGAGGCAGGCTCAGCCCCGGCGGCAGGTGCGGCCGCACGGGGTCGTCCAGCCGCACGAGACCCTCCAGGGCCAGGTCGGCAAGGAGCACGCCCGTGAACACCTTCGTGATCGACCCGAGCTCCACGATCGAGTCCGGCGCGAGGTTCCCCGAGCACTCGATCACCTGCTCGTCGCCGCGCAGGGTTCCGACGGCGAGCCCGGTGCGCCGCACCTAGCGCGCGAAGTCGGAGTCGGGCCCGAGCCGACGCGCGAAGGCGGCGATCAGCGCGACGCAGGCCTCGACGTCCCCGAGATCGCAGATCTCGCCGGGAGTATGCATGTGGCGGAGCGGGATCGAGACGACCCCTGTCGGAACACCCGCGCGGCTGACGTAGACGGCGTCCGCGTCCGTGTGCGAGCGGCCCGTGGAGACCTCGACGCAGTGCTGGATGCCCTCCGCCTCGGCCGTCTCGAGAAGCGTCTCGAACAGCGCGGGCGCTACGCCCGGGCCGCGCATGATCGCGGTCCCGTCGCCGAGCTTCTGCTCGCCGTAGTCCTTCGGGTCGCCGCCCGGGACGTCGGAGGCCCAGGTGACGTCGACGGCGATCGCCACCGCCGGCTCGAGCGCGAACGCGGCTGCTCGCGCGCCGAGGAAGTCTCCGACCTCCTCTTCCACCGTCGCGACCGCCACCACGTCGACCTGTGTTCCCGCCTCGGCCGCCCGGCGCGCAGCCTCGAGCACGACGTAGGCGCCCAGGCGGTTGTCGAGCGCGCGCGAGGCGATCCTCCCGTTCAGGAGTTCGAGGGGCTGGACGGCGAGCACGGCCGGGTCGCCGCGGCGCACGACTCGCCACGCGTCTTCGGCGTCGCTCGCGCCGATGTCGATGTGCAGGTCCTCGAGCTCGACGCGCTTCTTCTCCTCCGGCTTCTGCCGCGGCTCGCGCTTCGCCGCGACCACGCCGGGGACACGGCCGTCGCGGGTGAGGATCTCGACGCGCTGGCCGAACAGCACCTGCGGGTTCCAGCCGCCGAGCCCGCGCACGGCCAGGTTGCCGCGCTCGTCGGCGTGCGTGACGGTGAGCCCGATCTCGTCGACGTGCCCGAAGAGCGCGAGCGTCGGGCCCTTCCCCGTCCCGGCGACGCGGGCGATCGAGTTGCCGACGACGTCGCCGCTCACCTCGGCGAAGGCAGATGCCGCCTCGCGCCAGACGGCGGCGGGCGCGGATTCCGACCCCGTGGGCCCAGGAGTCTCGAGCAGGCGCCTCAGGAGGTCGGGGACGGCCACGGCGCGCCAGACTACTACGCGACCGATGAGTTCTCGGCCCGCAGCTAGTCTCAACCGGCAGATGCGCGACTCCCCGCTCGCAATCGAGGCCCAGGGCCTCGTGAAGTCGTTCGGCGACGTCCGTGCGGTCGACGGCGTCGACCTGGCGGTCGCCGGCGGCTCCGTCTACGGCGTCCTCGGCCCCAACGGTGCCGGGAAGACGACGACGATCCGGATGCTCGCGACCCTGATCCGCCCCGATTCGGGCTCCGCCCGGGTGCTCGGCCACGACGTCGTTGAGGAGGCGGACGCCGTGCGCCGCCTGGTCAGCCTGACCGGCCAGCTCGCCTCGGTGGACGAGGACCTGACCGGGCGCGAGAACCTCGTCCTGCTCGGCCGGCTGCTCGGCTACTCGCGGGCACAGGCAAAGGCCCGGGCGGGAGACCTGCTCGAGGCGTTCGGCCTCGCGGACGCGGCGGGTCGGCTCGTCAAGACCTACTCCGGCGGCATGCGGCGCCGGCTCGACATCGCCGCGAGCATCGTCGTCACTCCCGAGCTGATGTTCCTCGACGAGCCGACGACCGGGCTCGACCCGCGCTCCCGGAACCAGGTCTGGCGCATCATCCGGGCCCTCGTCGCCCAGGGCACGACCGTCCTGCTGACGACCCAGTACCTCGACGAGGCCGACCAGCTCGCCGACCGCATCGCCGTGATCGACCACGGGCAGGTGATCGCCGAGGGGACGTCCGCCCAGCTGAAGGCGTCCGTGGGCTCAGCTGCGCTGCACGTTCGGCTCCACGACCCGGCGCGGCGGGGAGAGGCCGAGGGCCTGCTCGCCCAGGCGCTGAACGCGCCGGTGTATCCGGACTCCGATCCCGCGACGATCTGTGTGCGGACGTCGGATACCGGGCGCGCCGTGGGCGCCTTCGCGGAGCTCTCGCGGGCCGGGATCGAAGTGGCCGACTTCTCGCTCGGCCAGCCAAGCCTCGACGAAGTCTTCCTGGCGCTGACCGGCCGCACGGCGGAGGAGCGCGCCGAAGAGGAGGGCGAGGAGGTGGCGGCATGAGCGCCGAGCCGCTCGGCAGCGCCCTCGCCGCCGGCGAGCGGCCCGCGCCCCCGAGCGCCCTCTCGGCCACGCTCGCCTTCGCGTGGCGGGGGATGCTGAAGATCAAGCACGTCCCCGAGCAGCTCCTCGACGTGACGATCACGCCGGTGCTGTTCGTCCTCATGTTCACGTACATGTTCGGCGGCGCGATCGCCGGCTCCACGCGCGAGTACCTCCAGTTCCTGCTGCCCGGGATCCTCGTCATGTCGGTGCTGTTCACGACCGTCTACTCGGGCGTGTCGCTCAACACCGACGTCACCAAGGGCGTCGTCGACCGGTTCCGGTCACTGCCGATCGCGCGGCCGGCGCCGCTCGTCGGCGCAGTCCTCGGCGACAGCGTCCGCTACCTCGTCGGCGCGACGGTGATCCTCGTGCTCGGCGTCGCGATGGGCTACCGCCCCGAGGCGGGCGCGCCGGGCGTCGTCGCCGCCGTCGCGCTCGTGCTCGTCTTCGCCTTCGGCCTTTCCTGGCTGTTCACGACGCTCGGGATGCTGCTGCGCTCGCCGAACGCGGTCATGAACGCGGGCTTCATGTCGATCTTCCCGCTCACCTTCCTCAGCAACGTCTTCGTCCGGCCGGAGACGCTGCCGGGCTGGCTCGAGGCCTTCGTCGGCGTGAACCCGATCTCCCACCTCGTGACCGCAGTCCGAGGGTTGATGGGCGGGACGCCCGACGCCGGCGAGATCGGGATCGTCCTCGCCGCGGCCGCCGGGCTGGCCGCCGTCTTCGCGCCGCTGACGACCTGGCTCTACCGGCGCAAGACCTAACTTGACAGCGCGCCCTGCCGTCTTATCCTCCAAGGAGATGACTCCCGCGTACCGCATCTGGGCCTGGTCGCCGCGTGAGCGGAGCGGGAGCCTGCCGAGCTAGGCCTGAGCCAAGCCCCCGTTCCGCCGATAGACCCGAGGAGGGTCTTTTTTCGTCTGATGGATACGACAGCTGCTTGGATGATTCACCCCGCCGAAAGTGCGAGGCGTAAGCCGAGCGCACCTTCGGCGGTGAAGACAGTGATCGCCACCGACCTCCTTACCCCGCTGGGGGCCTACCTGCGCGTGCGCGAGGCGGGCGAGGCGAGCTTCCTCCTCGAGTCGGTGGAGAAGGGACGGCTGGGCCGCTACTCGCTGCTCGGCGCCGGCTCGCGGCTCGTCTCCTTCGACGAGGCCGCGGAGAGCGAGGAGCCCGTCGTCGGCTACCTCGCGTACGACCACGCCGCGACGCTCGAGCCCACGGTGCCGCTGCCGGATGCCGGCCGCGGCCTGCCCGAGAGCCTCTTCGTCGTCGCGGACGTCCTCGTCCGCTTCGACCACGGCCGCGGCATGGCGGAGGTGCTCTGCGGCGATCCCGAGCGCGTCACCGACCTGCTCGCCGGCCCGCTACCGCCGCTCCTGCCGGGCGACGGGCCCGCCGGCCCGCTGCGCCGGACCCCGTCGCGGCACGACTACGAGCGCTCCGTCTCCCGCGCGCGCGAGCACATCTCGGCCGGGGACGCGTTCCAGATCGTCCTCTCGCAGCGCGCCGAGCGGCCGACGAGCGCCTCGGCGCTCGAACTCTACCGCTCGCTGCGCCGCGTCAACCCCTCTCCGTACATGTTCCTCCTCGAGCTCGGCGAGCTCGCCCTCGTCGGCTCGTCGCCGGAGACGCTCGTCAAGGCGGAAGGCCGCCGCGCGAGCGCGAACCCGATCGCCGGCACGACGAGCTCGGGCGACGGCGACTCCGCCCGACTGCTCTCCTCCGAGAAGGACCGAGCCTAGCACGTGATGCTGGTCGACCTGGCCAGGAACGACCTGTCCCGCGTCTGCGTGCCCGGCTCGGTCCACGTCGAGCGCTTCCTCGAGGCGGAGCGGTTCTCCCACGTATCGCACCTCGTCTCGGAGGTCGCCGGCGACCTGCGAGCCGAAGTCTCGCACTTCGACCTCCTGCGCGCCGCCTTCCCCGCGGGGACGGTCTCCGGCGCACCGAAGGTGCGCGCGATGCAGCTGATCTCCGAGCTGGAGGGCTTCCGGCGGGGGCCCTACGC
>JACVRU010000053.1 GCA_014534295.1 Thermoleophilia bacterium
GAGTGGATCACCCGCCGGCGACCGAGCTCGTAGATCCTCGGGTCGTAGCGAGGGGCGAGCGGAACCAGGGAGCCAATCTCGGGCGCGGAGGTGTGACACAGGCACCGGCAGCGGCGTACATCCGGCGACACCGTCCCCTGGAGGAATCCAATGCGCATCGTTCGGATCGTCGCCGTCGCTCTCTTCATTCTCGCCGTCGCCGCTCTCGCGGGCGTGGGCCGGCCGGAGGCCGTCCGCAGCGCCGAGGAGGATCCCGCTCCCTCTCAGCCGCGGACGATCACGGTCAACGGCACCGCCTCCCTGACCGCGGTCCCCGACCGGGCCACGTTCAGCTTCGGCGTGGACGCGCGCGGCCAGACCGCGAGCGCCGCGCTGGCCGAGGGCGCGCGGCTGATGGAGCGCGTCGTGGCTGCGCTGAAGCGAGCGGGGGTCGACGCGAAGGACATCCAGACGCAGAACCTCTCCCTCTACCCGCAGACCTCGTCCGACGGCCGCCACATCGAAGGCTACGCGGCGAACGCGTCCGTCTCCGTGCGCCTCGCGAACCTCGACCGGGCCGGGCCGCTCGTGGATGCCGCCGTCGGCGCGGGCGCCACCTCCGTCCACGGCCCGTCCCTGGAGCGGTCGGACGCCGACGAGCTCCAGAACCAGGCGCTCGCCGAGGCGGTCGCGGACGCCCGCGTGAAGGCGGAGGCGCTCGCGGAGGTCGCGGGCGGCTCGCTCGGTGAGATCCTCTCCATCGCCGAGGGCGCCGGCTCGACGCCCCCGATCCCCTACGGGGCCCGTGCCGAGACGCTGGCGGCGGACGTCACGGTCGAGCCGGGCACCCAGGAGATCCAGGCGAGCGTGACCGTGACGTTCGAGCTGACGTCGTGAGGAGAGGGGGGAGCGTGGGCTCCCCCCGCCTTAGAACGCCATGTCCTGGATGTAGAGCACGACGTTCGCGACGAGCGCGAAGGCGCCGATCGCGGCCGCGGCGATGCTGAGAGCGCGGCGCCGCGACGCGTCGCGTCCGGCCCAGCCGAGCACGAGCCCGCCCATCGCCAGGACAGGCGGCAGGCCCGTCCAGAACACCGCGATCGTTCCGAGACCGAGGATGCTCAGGACGAGGGCGGTCGCTCCCGCCTCCTCGTGCCGGAGTGCGCGCGGGACGAGCCAGCCGAAGACGACGGCCGTGGCGACGGCGATGATCGCCAGGATGATCAGGTACTCGCCGACGCCGTTCCCGCCCTCTCCGAACGTGCCCCACGCCGCCAGGCCGGCGGCGAGCACGGCTGCGACCGCGGCCGGCAGGACGAGCCCCTGCGTCTCCGCCGCGCGGCGTCCCTCGATGATCGACTCGTTCACAGTTCCTCCTTCCGGTTGACGTCTCCACTCTGAGCCGGGGGCTTGCCCGCGTCGTCGGCGCCGGGAGTGATCTTCGCTCGCTCTCGGGAGCGATTCGCGGGCACTCTCGCGGCCGATGACAGGAGCACTCGAGGGAAGTACCGTGCGCGGGATGGCGCGCACGCGCGAGCTCATCCGCCGCCACGGCGACCTGTTCCTCGCAGGCGGGCTGACCGCGCTTTCCTGGCTCACGCTCGCAGTCGACGGAGAGCTCGCAACCTGGCAGAAGCTGGTCAACGCGGCGATGTTCCTCGTGCTGGGGGTCGCGCTCGCGGTGAGGCGAAGGTATCCACTGCTTCTGTTCGCGCTGGTCCTGGTGGGAGGTGCCGCGACCCCCTGGATCGGCGAGGCGGGCGCTGGAGAGACCATCGGGTTGTTCGTTCTGATCGCCGTCTACACGGCGGCTGCCCACACAGACGGCCGTCGCACATGGATCGCAGCGGTGATGACGTTCGCCCTGGGCTGGGTCTTCATGCTCGGCGATCCCGAGGGGGTCAACGTCAGCGCGGTCGTCTTCACCGGTCTGCTCTTCGGCACGCCCTGGGCCGTCGGCCGGGCGATTCGCCACCGGCGGCTTCGGGAGGTCGCTCTCCTCGGAGAGCAGGAGCAGCGAGCCCGGGCGGCCGTCGCCGAGGAGCGAACCCGCATCGCGCGCGAGCTCCACGACGTGGTCGCCCACGCGATCAGCGTCATCGTGGTCCAGGCGCGCGGCGGCAGGCGCCTCCTCGCGACCGAGCCGGACGAGGCGCTGGCGGCGTTCGACACGATCGAGTCGACCGGTCAGCGCGCCCTCGGCGAGATGCGGCGGCTGCTCGGCATGCTGCGCGCGGACGACGAGGCGCTCGCGCTCGCTCCCCAGCCGAGCCTTGCTCGGCTGGAGGAGCTGGTGGCCGACGTGGAGCGCGCCGGGCTTCCCGTCGAGCTCGCGGTCGACGGCGATCCGGCCGCGCTCCCGCCGGGGATCGATCTCTCCGCGTACCGGATCGTCCAGGAGGCGCTCACGAATGCGCTCAAGCACGCGGGCCCGGCCCGCGCGCGCGTCCTCGTCCGGTACCGCGAGGACGGCGTCGAGCTGGAGATCGCCGACGACGGCCGGGGCTCCGGCAACGGCGCCGGGGCGGGCCATGGGCTGGTCGGGATCCGGGAGCGGGTCGCGATGCTGGGCGGCGACGTCGAGGCCGGTCGGCGTTCCGAGGGCGGCTACGCGGTCCGCGTGCGCCTGCCGTACTCGAGCGCGCGGTGATCAGCGTACTGCTGGCCGACGACCAGGCGCTCGTGCGCGCCGGCTTCCGCATGATCCTGAAGGCCGAGCCTGGAATCGAGGTGGCCGGCGAGGCGGCGGACGGCGCCGAGGCCGTGACCGCCGCCCGGGAGCTCGCCCCGGACGTCGTGCTCATGGACGTGCGCATGCCGGGGATGGACGGCATCGAGGCGACGCGCCGCATCGTCGGAGCAGACCGCGGGACCCGTGTCCTCGTCCTGACGACTTTCGACCTCGACGAGTACGTCTACGAGGCGCTGCGGGCCGGGGCGAGCGGATTCCTGCTCAAGGACGCGCCCGAGAACCAGCTGCTGGCGGGCATCCGAATCGTTGCGGAGGGCGGCTCGCTCTTCGCGCCTGCCGTGACGCGGCGGCTGATCGAGCGCTTCGCGGGGCCCACGCACACCCAGCCGCCGCTGGCGCTCGACGCGCTGACCCCGAGGGAGCTGGAGGTCCTCGGCCTCGTCGCCCGGGGCCTATCCAACGCGGAGATCGCGGGCAAGCTGGTCGTCAGCGAGCACACGGTGAAGACGCACGTCGCCCATGTGCTCCAGAAGCTCGACCTGCGCGACCGGGTGCAGGCCGTCGTGCTCGCCTACGAGGCGGGCGTCGTCCGGCCCGGAGCGGCGTGAGCCTTCTCAGACCGACGGCTCCCGCCTGAGCGCGAAGGCGAGGCGGAGAACCACTGCGCTTTTTTGGCGCGGGACGCAGAGCAGAAGCCCGTCACCACGTTCACCCTCGTCGACTGCTTCCCGATTGCTTTCTCGGCGAGCGAGGCGGGCCCGTCCGGCGGGACGCAGGTCGAGACGATCGTGGTCGAGGTCGACCGCGTCGAGTACGCCTAGGCCGCCTCGGCCCCGGGAACCGGCACCGACCGCGGGTGCGCGTGCCCGTGCGGGAGCAGGTGCGAGTGCGCGTCCGTCCCGTAGCCGCCGGGCACCGGGATGTAGAACTCTGGGTAGCCCCACATGCCGTGCTCGGACACGTCCAGGCCGGCCGTCTCGACGTCGGCGTCGACGCGGATCCCCCAGAGCCGCTTGAACGTCCAGAGGACCCCGAAGCTCGCCGTGAACGTGAACGTCCCGACGGCCGCGAGCCCGACCGCCTGCACGCCGAGCTGGCGCAGCCCGCCGCCGTAGAAAAGCCCGGCAGCGCCGACGCCGATCTTCTCGGCGAGGGCCGGCGCCGTCAGGAAGCCGAGCGCGAGCGTGCCCCAGATGCCGGCGAGGCCGTGGGCGGCGAGTGCGCCGATCGGGTCGTCGATCCCGAGCCGCTCGACGAGGAGCACGCCGTAGACGACGACCACGCCGGCGCCGAGGCCGATCACGAGCGCCGCCCACGGCGCGACGAAGGCGCAGGCGGCGGTGATTGCGACGAGAGCGCCGACGGCGCCGTTCAGCATCATCGAGAGGTCCGGCTTCTTGATCACGAGCCAAGAGGTCGCGACCGCGCCGAGCACGCCCGCCGCCGCCGCGATGTTCGTGTTCAGCGCGACGTAGGCGAAGAAGCCGACCTCCGGGAAGTCGACCCCGAGCGTCGAGCCCGGGTTGAAGCCGAACCACCCGAACCAGAGGATGATCACCCCGAGCGCGACGAAGGCCATGTTGTGGCCGGGGATCGCGTTCGCCCGCCCGTCCGCGCCGAACTTGCCGATCCGCGGGCCGAGCAGCAGCGCGCCCGCGAGCCCGGCCAGTGCGCCCTGGTAGTGGACGACTGTGGAGCCGGCGAAGTCCTGCATGCCGAGCGATGCGAGCCAGCCGTTCGCACCCCAGATCCAGTGCGCCGCGACCGAGTAGACGAGCACGAAGACGACGCTGAACGCGAAGTAGACCCAGAGCTTCGTCCGCTCGGCCATCGCCCCCCAGACGATCGCCAGCGAGACGCCGCAGAAGACGGCCTGAAAGAGATACGCGGCCGCGCCGGGCACCGAGCCGAACCAGGAGAAGGGCGCTGCGCCGACCGCGAGCAGCTGCTCGACCGAGGGCGCGAAGCCCGAGCCGCCCCAGAGCCCGTTGCCGCCGTCGCCGAAGGCGATCCCGAAGCCCACGAGGTAGAAGACGATCGAGGCGATCGCGAAGGTGAGGACGTTCTTGGCCGCGATGTGGCCGACGTTCTTCATCCGCGTCAGGCCGGCCTCGAGAAAGGCGAAGCCGGCCTGCATGAACATGACGAGGACGGCCGCGATCACGACCCAGAGGGTGCTCGCCGCCACCGCGAGCTCGACCCGCGTCACGATGCCACCTCGAGCGGCAGCCCGGTGCGGTGGTGGACGACGTTCTCGACGGGTGTCGTCCACACCAGCCCGTCGCCCGACTCGTGGCCGGTCCGGGCGGCGTCGGCGATCGCCTCGACGACGGCCTCTGCCAGCTCGTCCTCGACCACGAAGGTCAGGACCGCCTTCGGCAGGAACCGCGACTCGAACACGCGCCCGCGGTACTCGTGCGTGATCCCGCGCTGCCGGCCGTGACCGACCGCCTCGACGACCGTCACGCCCACGTGCCCGGTCTGATCCTCGACCGCGTCGATCACGATCTCGACCCGCTCCCTCACCACCACTGCCTCAACCTTGGTCACGCGCTCCTCCTCTCGAGCAGCAGGACGTCTCCCCGCTTAGCCGCCCGAGCCGCTCGTGCCTTCCGAGCACGTCCTCGAGCCCGCTGACCAGCAATCGACGCTACGCCGCGAACGCGTCCTCGATCAGGGTCTTCGCAGTGACCGACTCGATGGTCTGGATGATCCGCCCGGCGATCCGATAGGGGTCGCCGAGCGCGTTCGGCCGCCGGTCCTCGAGGTACCCGCGGTAGCCGTTGGCGACGAAGCTGTGCGGGATGCGGATCGACGCGCCGCGATGCGCGACCCCGTGCGTGAACTCGTCGATCGCCGCGGTCTCGTGCAGGCCGGTCAGGCGCAGGTGGTTGTCGGGGCCGTAGACCGCGATGTGCTCCTCGCGCGCATCGGAGAACGCCGCCATCAGCTCCTTGAAGTACGCCTCGCCGCCGATCTCGCGCATGTGCCTCGTGGAGAAGTTGCAGTGCATGCCGGAGCCGTTCCAGTCGCGCTCCGCGCCGAGCGGCTTCGGGTGGAAGTTGACGTCGACGCCGTACTGCTCGCAGAGGCGCAGCAGCAGATAGCGCGCGATCCACACCTCGTCGGCGGCCCGCTTCGACCCTTTGCCGAAGATCTGGAACTCCCACTGGCCCTTGGCGACCTCGGCGTTGATCCCCTCGAGGTTGATCCCGGCTTCGAGGCAGAGGTCGATGTGCTCGTCGACGATCTGCCGCGCGACGTCGCCGACGTTCCTGTAGCCGACACCCGTGTAGTACTCGCCCTGCGGCGCGGGGAAGCCCTCCTTCGGGAACCCGAGCGGCGCGCCGTCCCTGTAGAGGAAGTACTCCTGCTCGAAGCCGAACCAGGCGTCGGGGTCGTCGGGGATCGCTGCGCGGCTGTTCGACGGGTGCGGCGTGCCGTCCGGGAGCAGCACCTCGCACATGACGAGGTAGGCGCTCTTGCGGGCCGGGTCGGCGAAGAGCGCGACCGGGTTCAGGAAGCAGTCGGAGTCCGAGCCGTCCGCCTGCCGCGTCGAGCTGCCGTCGAAGTTCCAGACCGGGAGCTGCTCGAGGGTCGGCTCCGTCTCGAACGAGGCGATCTTCGTCTTCGAGCGCAGGTTGGGAACCGGCTCGTACCCGTCCAGCCAGATGTACTCGAGCTTGACCTTCAACGCATCCTCCTTCGGTTGGACCACCAAAAAGCCCCAGGAGTCCTGCGACTCCTGAGGCCCCGTTGCCTCGGCGCCCGCCTTCGCCGGCGGACGACCTGCGCGCACGGTAGCCGTCGCCCCGGACGGAGGTCAAGGCTTGACACGGCTGCTATCGTCGTCAACCTGATGTTGCTCTTCGGCTGAGACCGCCTCACGCGCGCGCGCGGGCCCACGTTGCAACGGCTACGCGCGCTGTTTCGCCGTTCTCGCCGACCTGAAGGAGCAACGTTGATCACCGAACCGGAAGCAGCAGTCATGACGCCCGACGTGTCCAGCTCGATCGGGGGCGAGGTCGAGGCCGTGCCTGCGGTCGAGGTCTCGGAGCTCCGGAAGGACTTCTGGCGGCGGAACAAGGACCGCAACCGGCTCGGCCGGCGCGGCCGGCGCCGCGTGGCGGCGATCCGCGGCGTGAGCTTCTCGATGGCCCGCGGCGAGACGATCGCGATCCTGGGCCAGAACGGCTCGGGCAAGTCGACCCTGGTCCGGCTGCTCTCGACGCTGCTCCTGCACGACGGCGGCGAGGCGCGGATCTTCGGCCACGACGTCTTCGGCCAGCCGCGGCCAGTGCGCCGGATGGTCAACCGCGTCTCGGTCGAGGCCTCCTTTTTCAAGAAGATGTCGGCGGCCGAGAACCTCGCCTACGCGGCCCGCTTCTACGGGATGACCCCCGGCGCGACCCGCCGCGCGATTCCGGAGATCCTCCAGCGCGTCGGGTTCCCGTCCGAGCGGCGCCACGAGGCGATGGAGAACCTCTCCCGCGGCATGCAGCAGAAGGTCGCGCTCGCGCGGGCGCTGCTGACGTCGCCGGTGCTGCTGCTCCTCGACGAGCCCACGACCGGCCTCGACCCGCGGTCGAAGCTGGAGGTCCAGGAGTTCATCCGCGACCTCCAGGGGAGCCACGACTCGACAATCCTGCTCTGCACGCACGATCTC
This sequence comes from Thermoleophilia bacterium, assembly GCA_014534295.1. Taxonomy (GTDB): domain Bacteria; phylum Actinomycetota; class Thermoleophilia; order Gaiellales; family Gaiellaceae; genus JACVRU01. The sequence continues at coordinate 7,338 of JACVRU010000053.1, forward strand.
GCCGAGGCGGAGGCACTCGCCGACCGCGTCGGGATCCTCGACCGCGGGCGCCTGCTCGCGCTCGAGCCCGCCGAGGACCTCAAGCGCCGCTACGACGCCGAGACGCTCGAGCAGGCCTTCTTCGCGGCCACCGGCCGGGCATTCGAGGAGGAGGGCGACGAGGAGGACGACGAGCGGGAGGTCTTCGCGTGAGAGCCGCGGCCCACGCCCTTCGCCACGAGCTGATCGGGCTCGCCGGCGTCGTCGAGCGCAACGTCTACCTCACCAGGCGCTACATCTGGTGGGACGCCGCGTGGTTCATCTGGACCGTCGCCAACACGCTCACGATCACCTTCATCGCCAAGGGGATCGAGGCGAGCGGCGGCATCATCGACGTCAACCGCGCGACCACGAGCCTGCTCGTCGGCGCCGTCATCTGGGCCTACCTCGGCGTCGTCTTCGAGTTCTTGACCGAGACGGTGGCGTGGGAGCGCTGGGAGGGCACGATCGAGTACACCTTCATGGCGCCGCTCTCGCGCGCGATGCACCTCGGCGGCAGCGGAGTCTTTGCCGTCCTCTACGGGCTCATCCGCGCGATCCTGCTCTTCTTCGTCGTCGCCGCGTTCTTCGACCTGTCGATGCCGAGCGCGGACTTCTTCGCGGCGCTCGTCGTGCTGATCGTCGCCTCGATCTCGTTCTTCGGGATCGGGATGAGGATGGCCGTCCTGCCGCTGATCTCGCCGGAGAAGGGCGCGCAGCTCGGCTACGTCGCGCAGGGGATCATGCTCGTCTGCTCGGGCGTGTACTACCCGGTCGACGTGCTGCCCGGCTGGATGCAGGCGATCGCGACGATCTCGCCGGCGACTTACGCGCTCGACGGCATCCGCGGGGCGATCCTCGACGGCGAGGGGCTCGGCACGGTGTGGCCCGACGTCTGGCCGCTGCTGATCATCGGCGCGATCTGCATCCCGCTCGGGCTGTGGGTCTTCCACCGCGGCGAGCAGTACGCGAAGCGCCACGGCAAGCTCAAGCGTTCGGGCTGATGCACGCCCGGACGGTCGAGACCGGCTACGACGCGCTCGCACCGACCTTCCTCGAGTGGACCCAGGAGATCGAGGGTGATCCGACCGAGCGCTTCCTCGCCGAGGTGGTCACGCGGCTGCCCGCCGGTGCGCGCGTGCTCGACCTTGGCTGCGGCCCGGGCCGCGTGACGCGGCGGCTCGAGCGGTTCGAGGTCGTGGGCGTGGACCTCTCGGAGGAGCAGCTGCGGCGCGCGCGGGCGAACGCGCCCACGGCGACCTTCCTACAGGGCGACTTCACGCAGCGCGACTTCCCGGAGCGCTCCTTCGACGCGGTGCTGGCGCTCTTCTCGATCGTCCACGTCCCGCGGAACGAGCATGCCGCGCTGCTGGGCCGGATCGCGCGCTGGCTCGCGCCGGGCGGGCTCTTCCTCGCCTCGCTGAGTCACCGGGGAGGCCCCGACTCGACGGACGAGTGGCTCGGCGTGCCGATGTTCTTCTCCGGCTTCGACGCGGAGACGAACCGGCGGCTCGTTCGCGAGGCGGGGCTCGAGCTGCTCGTGGACGAGCTGGTCTTCCACCGCGAGCCCGATCCCGACGGCGAGGTCGGCTTTCTCTGGGTGCTGGCCCGTGCCTAGGGACTGGTTCGCGGGTTCGGTCGCCGACCGGTACGACGAGCACACCGCCGCGCTGCCCGTGGAGCCGGTGGTCGACGTCCTCGCGGAGCTGGCCGGCGACGGCTCGGTCCTCGAATTCGGGGTCGGCACCGGCCGCATCGCGATGCCGCTGGCTGCGCGCGGCGTGCCCGTCCACGGGATCGACCTCTCGCCGGACATGGTCGCGCAGCTACGCGCGAAGCCCGGCGGCGAGGAGATCCCCGTGGCGATCGGCGACTTCTCGACGACGACCGTCGACGGGACGTTCTCGCTCGTCTACCTCGTCCGCAACACGATCATGAACGTGACCGCGCAGGAGGGCCAGGTCGCCTGCTTCGAGAATGCCGCCGCGCACCTCGAGCCGGGCGGCTGCTTCCTGATCGAGGTCGTCGTTCCGGCCGACCGCCCCCTCTCGGTCTTCGATCTGAGCGACACGCACGTGGGCGTGGACGAGTACGAGGCCGCCACCCAGGCGCTCGTGTCGCACCACTTCACACTCGTCGAGGGCCGCTGGGAGCGGCTGTCGCCGCCCTTCCGCGCGGTGTCGCCCGCCGAGCTCGATCTGATGGCGCGGATCGCCGGGTTGCGGCTGCGCGAGCGCTGGAGCGGCTGGGGGCGTGAGCCGTTCACGAGTGGAAGCACGAGCCACGTCTCGGTGTGGGAGCGGCCGTGAAGGTGGGCGCCCGCACCACCTGGCTGGTCTACCGCGGCGTGTGGGCGTTCGCCTTCGCCTGCGGCTGGACGATGGCGGCGGCCTTCTTCGTCCGCGAGCTCGGCCTGAGCCCGCTCGCGCTCGTCCTCACGGGCACCGCGCTCGAGGTCGCGTACTTCGCCTTCGAGGTTCCGACGGGGATCGTCGCGGACACCTACAGCCGCCGAGTCTCGATGGTCGTGGGCCTCGTCGTCCTCGGGGCGGCCTTCGTCGCGACCGGGCTCGCGGGCGGCGTCGGCGTCGTGATCGCGGCCGCGGCCGTGATGGGCTTCGGCTGGACCTTCGTCTCCGGGGCCGAGGACGCGTGGCTCTACGACGAGGTCGGCGAGGAGGAGGTGCGCGGGGCCTACCAGCGAGGAGCCCAGGCCGGCCGCGTCGGGAGCCTGCTCGGGATCGGCGCCGCGCTCGGGCTGGCGCTCGTCGACCTGCGCGCACCGATCGTCCTCGGGGGCGCCGTCCTCGTCGGCCTCGGGCTCGCCCTCGTCGCGCTGATGCCGGAAACCGGCTTTCGGCCCGCTTCGCGGGACGAGGTCGGCGCGCTGCGGACGATGGCGCGTACCGGCCGGGACGGCTACCGCCTGATCCGGGCGCGGCGGCTGCTGATGCTGATCGTCGGGATCGCGTTCTTCACCGGGCTGTCGAGCGAGGGCATCGACCGCCTCTGGGAGGCGCACTTCCTCGTCGAGGTCGGCATGCCCTCGCTCGCCGGCCTCGACCCGGTCGCCTGGTTCGCGGTGATCGCCGCCGCGATCCTCGTGCTCTCGATCGCCGTCGCACAGCCGCTCGTCCGGCGCTTCGAGCAGCTCGGCCCGCGGGACACGGCCCGCGTCCTGCTGGCCCTCGACGCGGTGACGATCGCGGGCATGCTCGCCTTCGCCTGGGCCGGGAGCTTCGCGCTCGCGGTCGCGGCGTACGTCGGCACCCGGCTGCTCCGCTCCCTCGGCGGGCCCGTCTACTCGGCGTGGGTGAACACGAGCGTCGACGACTCCCGCGTCCGCGCGACGGCGATCTCCATGACGAACATCGCGCACTCCGGCGGCGAGTGGGGCGGCGGTCCCGCCCTCGGCGGCCTCGGCAACGCGTTCGGGATCCGGACGGCACTGTCTGCCGGCGCGCTCGCGCTCGCGCCGGCGCTCGCACTGTACGGCCGGGCCGCCCGCC
>JACVRU010000059.1 GCA_014534295.1 Thermoleophilia bacterium
CTGATCCACATCGACGTGAAGAAGCTCGGCCGGATCCAGGGTGGCGCCGGCTGGCGCGTCCGCGGCCGGCGACAGCATTACAACCGCACCTTCACCGACAAGGACGGCAACCGCCGCCGCACGGTCGTCTGGGAGTACGTCCAAATCGCCGTCGACGACTACAGCCGGCTCGCCTACGCCGAAGTGCTCCCCGACGAGAAGGCCGTCACCGCGGTCGGCTTCCTCCGCCGCGCGATCCGCTTCTTCGAGCGCTACGGCTTCCGCGTCGAGCGGCTGCTCACCGACAACGGCTCTGCCTACCGTGCCACCATCCACGCGCTCGCCTGCAAAGCGCTCGGGATCAGACACATCCGCTCCCGCCCTACCGGCCCCAGACCAACGGCAAAGCCGAACGCTTCATCCGCACCCTCCTGCACGGATGGGCCTACGGCGCCATCTACCACTCAAGCCAAGAACGCACAGCCGCCCTTGACGGCTGGCTCTGGCACTACAACCATCGACGCAAACACCAAGCGATCGGCCGCCAACCCCGGTCAGCAGAACCAACCTGCTCGGGTCCTACATCTAGCCCTCCCCGCGCATCTCGTCGATCGCCGCGCGGCCCCGCTCGTGCACCTCGCGCCGTCGCTCGTCGGTGTCGACCGGCGTCTCGCCTGCTGCGAACGCCTCCTGGTCGGCGGCCAGCTCCCGGGACTCCTCGAGCCTGCGCCGGAGCTCGTCCGCCGGGTCGGGCGCTTCGACAGGGCCCGTCCGGCGCCGCGCAAGCCACGCGCGCAGGAGCGCGATCCCGCCCAGGAGTGCCAGCAGACGTCGCACGGGCCGATGCTACACTCGCCCGGACTTCCTGCCCCTGCACCGCGCCGTCCCACCCGAAGCGGCGCCAGCCGGAGGGGCCGACTCAGACCGTGGGAAGGAGACATTCGGGGCCGTGAATCCGTACGAGATCCTGCTCATGCTCGACCCCGAACTGCCCGAGGAGCGGCAGGGCGAGATCGTGCAGCGCATGCGCCAGGCGATCGAGCAGGCGGGCGGCTCCTGGACCGGGCACGACGCCTGGGGACGCCGCAAGCTCGCCTACGAGATCGACAAGAAGACGGAGGGCGACTACCACCTCGTCACCTTCGACAGCGATCCGGCCACGCTCGCGGAGGTCTCGCGCGTGCTGCGGATCACCGACGGGGTGATGAGGCACATGCCCCTCCGGCGCATCGAGCGGACGACGCAGCCCCGGGAGGCCGGCGCCGATTCGGCGCCCTCGGAGAGTGCAGAGCACTCTCGGGGGAGGGAGCCGGCGCCCGTCGAGGCCGCCGTCAGGACCTCCGAGTAGCCTGGGCGAACGTCCGTTCGACCGGGAAGGGAGAGAGGAGTAGAATGGCCAACATCAACCGCGTCGTCCTCGTCGGGAACCTCACCAGGGACCCCGAGCTGCGGCACACGCCGAGCGGCACCGCCGTCTGCAAGCTGCGGATCGCCGTCAACACGCGCCAGAAGGACCAGGCGACCGGCGAGTGGGGCGACAAGCCCAACTACTTCGACGTCACCGTCTGGGGCAACCAGGGCGAGAGCTGCGCCCAGTACCTCTCGAAGGGCCGCCCGGTGGCGGTCGACGGCCGCCTCGACTGGCGCGAGTGGGAGGCCCAGGACGGCACCAAGCGGCAGGCGGTCGAGATCATCGCCGACAGCGTCCAGTTCCTCGGCGGCCGCGGCGACGGAGAGGGTGGCGGGGACCGCCAATTCGTCCCGGCCGGCGCGGCGGATGCCGCCGATCGTGGCGACTTCCCGCCCTCCGCGGCCGACGACGACATCCCCTTCTGATGGCGCGGAAGAAGGAGACGCAGCCGAAGGAGCGCACGACGCGGAGGCGCCCCGGCGCGCCCGGCGGCGCGATCCGGCGGCGCGGCTGCTGGTTCTGCAAGGAGGGGATCGAGGAGATCGACTACAAGAACTACTCGCAGCTGCGCCGGTACATGTCCGAGAAGGGCAAGATCCGCTCCCGCCGCGTCACCGGGGCCTGCCGGAAGCACCAGCGCCAGCTGGCCGCCGCGATCAAGCGGGCGCGCGAGATGGCGCTCCTGCCCTACAGCACCGGGTAGCCCATGGAGATCATCCTCCTCCAGGACGTCGAGAAGGTCGGGCTGCGCGGCGACGTGGTCACCGTCGCCGACGGCTACGCGCGCAACTTCCTGATCCCGCGCCGCTACGCGGAGCGCGCGACCGAGGCGAAGGTCAACGAGCTGCGCAAGCGCGAGGAGCAGCGCGCGCGCCAGGAAGCTCGCACCGTGGAGGAGGCGAAGCAGATCGCCGAGCGCCTGGCCGCCGCGGAGCTCCGCTTCGACGTGCCGGCCGGGCCCACCGGGCGCCTGTTCGGCTCGGTGACGCCGACGAACGTCGCCGACGAGCTCTGGCGCACGCTGAAGATCCGCATCGACCGGCGCAGGATCGGGCTGCCGGAGACCCTGAAGCGGATCGGCCGCTACCAGGTGCCGATCGAGGTCTTCGAGGACGTCGTCGTCGAGGTGCGGACGCTCGTCGTCCCCGAGGGCGGGGAGCTGCCGCCCGAGGAGGAGCTCGCCGCGCTCGAGGCCGAGGAGCGGGCCGCCGAGGAGGCTGCCCTGGCCGCGGAGCGGGAGGAGGCAGCCGAGAGCGAGGTCGCGCTCGGGGAGGCCCTCGCCGAGGCCGAGGAGGCGGAGGAGCCCGAGGAGCCTGTCGCCCTCGCCGCCAAGGAGGCGGCGCCCGAGGAGTCCGCGGGCGACGCCCAGCCCGAGCCCGAGCCCGAGGAGTAGGCCTGTCCCCAGGCTGTCCACGGCCTGGGGAAATCGGCACGAAGTTGGCGCAGAGAGCGGCCGTTTCGTCCACAGATCCATCCGGCCGGGCTGCGAACATGTGTTCCGTCGTGCCTGCTCTCGCGCCAGAATCGGGGCGCCGTCGCGCGTTGCCCACACCCTTTCGCTCCGGCCGGGTCCCGAGTTGACTAGCGTCTGATGGCCCAGTCTGCCCGGCTCGCCCAGGTCGCCAGTGGGGGGGCGGCCGCCGCCGCGCCGGTGCCGCCGCAGAACCTCGACGCCGAGGAGTCCGTGCTCGGCGCGATGATGCTCTCCCCCGGGGCGATCGGGGCCGTCAGCGAGATCCTCGATGCGGGCGACTTCTACCGCGAGAGCCACGCGAAGATCTACCGCGCGGCGCTTGCGCTCTACGCGAAGGGCGAGCCGGTGGATGCGATCACGCTCGTCGACGAGCTCGAGGAGCGCGGCGAGCTCGAGGACGCCGGCGGGCGGACGCGCATCCACGAGCTGGCGGCGCTCGTGCCCGCGACCGCGAACGCGGGCCACTACGCGCGCATCGTGCGCGAGATGGCGACGCTGCGCGGCCTGATCCGGATCGGCGGCGAGATCGCCCACCTCGGCTGGGAGCGGCCCGGCGAGACGGACGACCTGGTCGACCGGGCCGAGCAGATCCTGTTCGAGCTCAGCCAGAGCCGCGTCTCGGGCGAGTTCTCGCACATCGAGGACCTGCTGAAGGAGAGCTTCGAGCGGATCACGGCGCTGTACGAGGCCGGCGCCGAGCTGACGGGGACGCCGTCGGGGTTTCGCGACCTCGACCGGATCACGTCCGGCTTCCAGCCCGGGAACCTGATCATCGTCGCGGCCCGCCCGAGCATGGGCAAGTCGGCGCTCGCGCTCTGCGTGGCGGCGAACGTCGCCGTCCGCCACGAGATCCCCGTCGCGCTCTTCACGCTCGAGATGTCGAAGGCGGAGGTCACCCAGCGGCTCATGTGCAGCGAGGCGAAGGTCGAGTCGCAGCGGCTGCGCACCGGCAAGCTCGCGGCCGACGACTGGCCCCGGCTGACCGCGGCCTGCGACAAGCTCGCGAAGGCCCCGATCTTCGTCGACGACACGGGCTCGATCACGATGATGGAGCTCCGCTCGAAGGCGCGCCGGCTCAAGTCGCGCGAGCACGACCTGGGCCTGATCGTCGTCGACTACCTGCAGCTGATGACGTCGGGCACGAACCCGGAGAACCGCGTCCAGGAGGTGTCGCAGATCTCCAGGCAGCTGAAGGTTCTGGCGCGCGACCTCGACGTGCCGATCCTCGCGCTGTCACAGCTCTCCCGGGCGGTCGAGCAGCGGCACGACAAGCGGCCGATCCTCTCCGACCTCCGCGAGTCGGGCTCCATCGAGCAGGACTCGGACGTCGTCATGTTCATCTACCGCGACGAGTACTACAACGAGGAGTCCGACCAGCAGGGGCTCGCCGAGGTGCACGTCGCCAAGCACCGGAACGGGCCCACGGGTTCGGAGAAGCTGTCGTTCCTCAAGCGCTATGCGAAGTTCGCCGACCTGGCGGCCGCGTGAGCAAGGAGACGGGCATGGACCACGAGCAGACGATCTGGCTGGCTCCCAGGGCCACCGCGTTCACCGAGATCTGCGAGGCCTGCGAGGAGGAGGACCCGGGGCTGTACCGCGACCTGCACGCCGTCGTCCAGGGCCACCTGCGGCTCGACGAGCCCCACGGCTGGGCGACGTGCGCGCGCGGCCACACGATGCGGGTCCTGCGCCTGACGGCGGCGACCCCCGCCGGCGCGCTCCGCTAGCCGTCACACTTCCGCCGTGCCCTCGACCGTGATCGTGGGGGCGCAGTGGGGCGACGAAGGGAAGGGAAAGATCGTCGACCTGCTCGCCCAGGAGGCCGACGTCGTCTGCCGCTACCAGGGCGGCCCGAACGCCGGACACACGATCATCGCCGACGGGGAGACGTGGAAGATCCGCCAGATCCCGAGCGGCGTGCTCTCGGGGAAGGTCTCCGTGATCGGCGCCGGGTGCGTGGTCGACCCACAGGTGTTCCTCGACGAGATCGACCACCTCGAGTCGCGCGGCGTCTCCACCGAGCCGGTTCGACTCTCCGGCAACGCGCACCTGATCATGCCGTGGCACGTCGCGATCGACCGAGCCTCCGAGCGCCGGCTGGGCAAGCTCCAGATCGGCACGACCCGCCGCGGGATCGGGCCCGCCTACGCCGACAAGGCCTCGCGGATCGGCATCCGCGTCCAGGACGTGCTCGACGCCAAGATCCTGCGCGAGAAGATCGAAGTGGCGCTGGCCGAGAAGAACGTCTGGCTCGAGCGCGTCTACGAGGTCGAACCGTTCGAGCTGGAGGAGGTGGCCGGCGCCTATGCGGAGCACGCCAGCCGCCTCGCGCCGCACATCGCCGACACGTCGCTGCTCGTCGACGAGTCGCTCCGCGACGGGAAGCACGTCATCTTCGAAGGCGCCCAGGGGACGCTCCTCGACCTCGACCACGGCACGTATCCGTTCGTGACGTCGTCGAACCCGGTCGCGTCCGGGGGCGCCACCGGGAGCGGGATCGGCCCGAACCGCCTCGACGAGATCGTCGGCGTGGCGAAGGCGTACGTGACCCGTGTCGGGGAGGGGCCCTTCCCGAGCGAGATCGAGGGCGAGCGCCAGGCCCAGGTGCGCGAGCTGGGGGGCGAGTACGGCACGGTCACGGGCCGGGAGCGACGCTGCGGCTGGCTCGATCTCGTCGCGCTGCGCTATGCCGTGCGCGTGAACGGGATCACGTCGCTCGCCCTGACGAAACTCGACGTCCTCTCGGCCTTCGACGAGCTGCCGGTCTGCGTCGGCTACCTGCTGCCCGACGGCACGGAGACGCCGCATTTTCCGGCGCACCAGTCCGACTTCCACCACTGCCGTCCCGTCTACGAGTCGCTCCCGGGCTGGCGGGCGCCGCTGGACGATGACCTCCCCGGGGCCGCGCGCCGCTACGTCGAGTTCGTCGAGGAGCAGCTCGGCGTGCCGGTGCCGCTCGTCGGGACGGGGCAGGAGCGGGAGCGGATCCTCAGGGCGCCTGTCGCTCGCTGAGCAGGTGCTCGTAGACGGCGGTCAGGCCGAGGACGGCCTCACCGATGTCGCCCGGGCCGGCGTCCCCCGCCTCGCAGCGCAGCGACAGGTCGCGGGCCGACTCGAACGTGGCGATCACCTCGGGGTCGTCGCCGGCGGAGGCGACCGGGTCGGTCGGGTCGTAGCCGCGCCCCTCGAGCATCTCCCCGACGAGCCTGCGCAGCTCGGGCAGGCCGCCCTGCGGGTCGTCGCGGAGGTCGGCCTCGACCGAGGCGAAGCGCGACTCCCAGTCGTGCCGGTCGAGCCCGGGGTCCTGGGTGGCCATGCCGTGCTCTTGCGCGCGGTCGACCGCTCTCAAACGTAGAGTCCGCGCGGTGAACGTCCTGCTGGTGGGGTCGGGCGGCCGCGAGCACGCGCTCGCGTGGCGGCTCGCCCGGAGCCCGTCGGTCGACGCGCTCCACGCCGCTCCCGGCAACCCCGGGATCGCCCGGCTCGGGACGTGCCACCCCGTGCGGGCGGAGGACGCCGAGGGGCTGCTGACCCTCGCGCGCGGGCTCGACGCCGACCTCGTCGTCGTCGGCCCGGAGGCGCCCCTCGTCGCAGGCGTCGGCGACACGCTCCGGCGCGCGGGCCTGGCCGTCTTCGGGCCGAGCGCGGCGGCCGCCAGGATCGAGGGCTCGAAGAGCTTCGCCAAGGAGGTGATGGAGGCGGCCGGCGTCCCGACCGCGGAGACGATGGCGGTGGCGCGGGCGCCCTGCGTCGTGAAGGCGGACGGGCTGACGGCAGGGAAGGGCGTCCACGTGTGCCGCACGCAGGACGAGCTCGACGCGGCGCTCCGAGCAGTCTCGGCTCGCGGGGGCGGCGTCGTGATCGAGGAGCTCTTGCAGGGAAAAGAGCTCTCGCTCTTTGCGCTGGTCGACGGCAAGGACGTCCTGGCGCTTCCGGAAGCCCGCGATTACAGCCGAGTCGGAGACGGGGACACCGGGCCCAACACAGGAGGCATGGGTTGCTACTCGCCCGTGGACGACGCTCCGGATCCCGCGGAGCTGGTGGATGAGCTGATCAAGCCGGTCGTCGACGAGCTGGGGCGCCGGGGCACGCCCTTCCTCGGCTGCCTCTATGCCGGCCTGATGCTGACCGAGGACGGGCCGCGGGTGCTCGAGTTCAACTGCCGCTTCGGCGACCCCGAGACGCAGTCGCTCCTGCCCCGGCTGGATGGCGACCTGGCGGCAGCGCTCGCCGCGGCGGCCGCAGGCGAGCTCACCGAGGAGGTGGCCGTGGCCGACGCGGCCGCGGTCACGGTCGTGCTGGCCGCCGGCGGCTATCCCGAGCAGCGCGATGCGGGCTCCCCGATCGCCGGTGTCGACGACGCCGAGGCCGACGGCGCGCTCGTCTTCCATGCCGGGACGGCTCTCAGGGACGGCCGCCTGGTCACGAACGGCGGCCGCATCCTCGCCGTCACCGCCCGGGGGGCGACCGTGGCGCAGGCCCGGCAGCAGACGTACGCCGCGGTCGGCAAGATCTCCTTTCCGGGAATGCGCTACAGAAGCGACATCGGGGCCCCCGTGCATGCCTGATCCGGTCGTGGGGATCCTCGTCGGCTCGGACTCCGACCGCGAGCGCATGCAGGGGGCCATCGACGAGCTCGACGCGCGCGGCATCGGCTGGGAGTTCGACGTCCGGTCGGCGCATCGGTCGCCGGACGCGGTGGCCGAGTACGCGCGGACCGCCCGCGAGCGCGGGCTGCGCGTCCTGATCTGCGGCGCCGGGATCGCGGCAGCGCTGCCGGGCTTCGTCGCGGCGCACACGGACCTTCCGGTGATCGGCGTCCCGCTGAGGTCGCGCCTCAGCGTGCTCGACGGCCTCGACGCCCTCCTCTCGATCGTGCAGATGCCACCCGGGGTGCCGGTCGCGACGGTCGGGGTCGACAACGCCAAGAACGCGGCGGTGCTCGCCGCGCGCGTGCTCGGCGCCTAGATGGCGGCGGTCGACGTCGTCACCGAGATCGTGATCGCCCGGCCGCGGGCGGAGGTGGCCGGCTACGCGGCCGACCCGGAGAACGCACCGGAGTGGTACGAGAACATCGAGCGCGTGGAGCGCGAGAGCGACACCCGGGTCGCCTTCGTGGCGCGCTTCCTCGGCCGGCGGCTCGCCTACACGTACGAGGTCCGCGAGCGCGTGCCGGGCGAGCGGCTGGTGATGAGCACGGCCGAGGGACCGTTCCCGATGGAGACGACCTACGAGTGGGCCGACGCGCCGGGGGGCACGCGCATGACCCTGCGCAACCGCGGGCGGCCGTCAGGCTTCGCGACGATCGCCGCTCCCGCGCTGGCCGCGGCGATGCGCCGCGCAAACCGGAAGGACCTCGAGCGGCTGAAGCGGATCCTCGAAGCCCGAGCGTGAGCCTCGGGATCGTCGAGGACGGCTGGGACAGCGTCGTCGTCGAGGTCGGAGGCGAGTGGATCGTCCGCGTGCCGCGGCGCCCCGAGGTCCGCCGGGCGCTGGCAGTCGAGGTGCGGCTGCTGCCCGAGCTGCCGGGGCCGGTGCCGCGGTTCGCGCTCGTCTCGGAGGGTGCGGTCGCCTACCGGAAGCTGCCCGGCGATCCGATCGATCCGTCGAGCCGGAGGGTCGGCGCGCAGGTCGGCGGCTTCCTCGCCGAGCTGCACGCGTTCCCGGTCGAGCGGGCGCGCGAGCTCGGCGTGCCCGAGCCGCCGTGGCGGGAGACGTACGAGCGGTTCACGCGCGAGGTGCTCGGCGCAGCGGAGCTCGGCCCGGTAGCCCAGGCGGTGGTCGAGGGGTTCCTTGGCGACGACGCCAACTTCGCCTGGGAGCCGGCGCTGGTCCACGCCGACCTCGGCCCGGCGCACCTGCTCGCCGAGGGCGACGAGCTGACCGGGGTGATCGACTGGGGCGACGTCCGCATCGGCGACCCGGCGCTCGACTTCGCGTGGCTGCTCCGGCAGCCGTTCGCCGAAGCCGTATTGTCCGCCTACGGCGCGCACGACCCCGGAGTCCCGGGTCGCGCGCTCTTCTACCACCGCCTCGGGCCGTGGTACGAGCTGCACTACGGGCTGTTCTTCGACCGGCCCGAGTTCGTCGAGTCCGGCCTCGCCGGCGTCAGGAGCCGACTGCCCCGCGCGTTACCCTAGTGCGGGTGATCGCCCGGTACTCGCGTCCGGCCATGGCCGCCGTCTGGTCGGACGAGAGCAGGCTCGCCCGCTGGCTCGAGGTCGAGCTGGCCGCGCTGGAGGGCTGGGGAGAGTTGGGCGCCGTCCCCGCGGACGCGGTCGCCGCGATCCGCGAGCGCGCGATGCCGCCGTCGCCCGAGCGGGTCGCCGAGCTCGAGCTGCGAACCCAGCACGACACGGCCGCCTTCGTCGACGCCGTCGCCGAGCAGCTCGGGCCGGAGGGCCGCTGGTTCCACTACGGGCTGACCTCCTCCGACGTGGTCGACACCGCGCTCTCCCTCCAGATCCAGGCCGCGGGCTGCGTCCTCGTCGCGACCTACGAGCGCGCGTTCGGCGCCGTCCTCGCCCGCGCAGAGGAGCACCGCGACACGCTCTGCATCGGACGGACCCACGGGGTCCACGCCGAGCCGACAACCTTCGGGCTGAAGCTCGCCGGCTGGGCCTTCGAGCTCGACCGCAACCGCACGCGACTCGGCCGCGCGCTCGCCGGCCTGCGGGTCGGCAAGCTCTCGGGCGCGGTCGGTACCTACTCGGCGACGGATCCCGAGGTCGAGCGCATCGCGTGCGAGCGGCTCGGGCTCCAGCCGGCGGCGAGCTCCACGCAGATCCTCCAGCGCGACCGCCACGCGGCTCTGCTGACGTCGCTCGCGGTCTTCGCCTCCTCGCTGGACAAATTCGCGCTGGACCTCCGCCACCTCGCCCGGACCGAGGTGCGGGAGGTCGAGGAACCATTCGCCGCCGGGCAGAAGGGCTCCTCGGCGATGCCGCACAAGCGCAACCCGGTGCTCAGCGAGAACCTCACAGGCCTCTCGCGCATGGTGCGGGCCTACGCCTTGCCGGCGCTGGAGAACGTGGCGCTCTGGCACGAGCGGGACATCTCGCATTCGAGCGTGGAGCGCGCCATCGGGCCGGACGCGACGGTGACGCTCGACTTCGCGCTGCACCGGCTGTCGGGCGTGATCGAGCGGCTGGTGGTCTA
>JACVRU010000033.1 GCA_014534295.1 Thermoleophilia bacterium
AGCGAGGTCGGGCACCCGGGCCATCGTCCCGTCCTCGTTCATGATCTCGCAGACGACCCCCGCCGGCAGGAGCCCGGCCAGGCGCGCGAGATCGACGGCCGCCTCGGTCTGCCCCTGGCGCTGGAGGACGCCGCCCGGCTTCGCGCGCAGCGGGAAGACGTGGCCCGGCTGGACGAGCGCGTCCGCGCCCTTCGTGGGGTCGATCGCGGTCTGGATCGTGACGGAGCGGTCCTGGGCGGAGATGCCGGTCGTGACGCCCTCGCGGGCCTCGATCGTGACCGTGAAAGCCGTCTCGAAGCGGCTCTCGTTGCGGTCGGTCATCGGCTCGAGGCCCAGCTCGTCGCAGCGCTCCTCGGTGAGACAGAGACAGATCAGCCCGCGCGCGTGCGTGGCCATGAAGTTGACCGCCTCGGGCGTGGCGAATTGCGCGGCGATGACGAGATCGCCCTCGTTCTCGCGATCCTCGTCGTCGACCACGACGACGAAGCGGCCGGAGCGGATCTCCTCGATCGCCTCCTCGACGCTCGCGAAGGGAGTGGTCGTCACGTCGCTGCTCACCTGGTCAGGCGCTCCACGTACTTGGCGAGGATATCCGCCTCGAGATTGACCTCGTCGCCGGGCGCCAGGCCGCCGAGCGTCGTCTCGGCCAGCGTGTGCGGGACGAGCGCCACCGCGATCCCGCCTCCGTCGAGGGCGGCGACTGTCAGCGATACGCCGTCGACCGCGATCGAGCCCTTCTCGACGCAGTACCGGAGGAGGTCGTCCGGGACGTCGAGCCAGACGACGCCGTCCTCGACGGAGCGCACCGTCCCGGTGCCGTCGACATGCCCCTGGACGACGTGGCCGCCCATCGGCGCGCCGGCCCGCAGAGCCGGCTCGACGTTAACCTCGTCCCCGAACGGCTTCACGCGCGCGAGCGTCTCGGGGACGACGTCGAAGGCGAGGCGGCCGTCGCTCGCCTCGACGACGGTCAGGCAGACGCCGTCGATCGCGACCGAGTCGCCGACCTCGGCGCCCGTGCCGCACTCGACGACGAGCCGACGGTCGTCGAAGGACGCGACGCGGCCGCGCTCGTGGACGATCCCGGTGAACACACCGGGACGTTAGCCCGCGGAGACTTCCTGGAGGGTCTCGCGAACGAGCCGGTCGAGCTCGGGCCGCGGCGCCCCCTGACGGAGCGCCTCTCGCAGTTCGGCCGCGTCCGCCCGGTCCTCCCGCTCGACGGCACCGAGCAGCTCGTCGTCGGAGATGTGGCCGGCGAGCCAGCGGGACATGGTGTGGACGAGGTCAGGGCTCGCGGACATAGGCAGAAAGGAGCACGTCCTCCCCCACCGTCCCGGCCTCGAAACGGCGCAAACGCAGCGGCCGCGGCAGATCGCCCAGGAAGCGCGGGCCGTCGCCGGAGACGACCGGCGCCACGAAGACGAGCAGCTTGTCCACTAACCCAGCCACGAGGAAGGCGGTGGCGAGCGTCGGCCCGCCCTCGAGCAGCAGCGACTGGACGCCCTCGCGGCCCAGCCGGCCGAGCTCCGCGGGGAGCGGGCCGGAGACCAGCTCGAAACCTTCTGGCAAGGGGCCGGATCCGAAAACGAGCCGGCGCGGCTGCCGTGCGGCGTCGACGCCGCGGGCGGTCAGCTCGGGGCTGTCCGCCCGAAACGTCCCCATCCCGACGGCGACGGCGTCGGACCGCGCGCGCAGCTCGTGGACGAGGCTGCGGCTCTCCTCGCCCGAGACCCAGCGCGAGCCGGGGACGGTGACGCGGCCGTCGAGGGAGACCGCGGCCTTGTGGGTCACGAACGGGCGGCCCAGCGTCGTCCACGTCCGCCAGGCCTCGTTCTGCCGGCGCGCCTCGAACGAGTCGAGGAGCTCGACCTCCAGGCCCGCGGCGCGCAGCCGCGCGAGCCCGTCCTGGGTCGGGTGGTCGGCGCCGACGACGACGCGCGCGATGCCGGCTGCGAGCACGGCGTCCACGCACGGCGGCGTGCGGCCGTGGCCGGAGCAGGGAGCGAGAGTCACGTAGAGCGTCGCCCCGCGAGCCCGCTCGCCCGCCCGCTCGAGGGCGGCGACCTCCGCGTGGGGCCCGCCGGCCCGTTCGTGCCAGCCCTCGCCGACGACCTCCTCCCCGTGGGCGACCACGGCGCCGACGACCGGGTTGGGATGCGTCGTCGCCCGGCCCCGCTCGGCCAGCTCGAGGGCCCGCTCGAGATGGGTCATGCCAGCGCTTGTACCAGGCCGCCGTAGGCCTGTGCGAGATCCTTCCCGCCGAAGATCGAGCTGCCGGCGACGACCAGGGAGGCACCCGCCTCGTGCACCTGTCGCACGTTTTCGCTCGAGATGCCGCCGTCGACCTGGACGAAGAGGCGGTCGGGCAGGAGCCCGCGCAGCTCGCGGATCCGGCCGAGCGCCTCGGACCTGAACTCCTGTCCCGAGTAGCCCGGCTCGATGGACATGCAGAGGCAAAGGTCGGCGTCCTGCGCGGCCGAGGCAGCGTCGTGGACGGGCGTCGCCGGCTTGAAGGCGACGCCGACGCCGAGGCCGTGCTCGCGGGCGAGCCCGATCGTCGTGCCCGGATCGCCGTCCGCCTCGAGGTGGAACGTCACGCTGTCGCCTCCCGCCCGCGCGACCTGGGGGATGTGCTTGTCCGGCTCGGAGACCATCAGGTGGACGTCCAGATGGGCGCCGCCGGCGTGGATCATCGGCGCGATCGACTGGAGTACGACGGGCCCGATCGTGATCGGCTCGACGAAATGCCCGTCCCCGACGTCGAAGTGGAAGATCCGCGTGCCGGCGTGTAGCAGCGCCTCGATCTGCTCCCCGAGCCGGGCGAAGTCGGCCGCGTAGAGCGACGGCTCGATCTCGACGGGTCGCACCCAGTCGCGCCAGGCCACGCCCTCGATCGTATTCAGGCGGTCAGCAGGATGCGCGCGCATTCGAGCATGTCCTCCTCGACCTTGCCCCCGTCGACCCCCCAGTAGAGGGCGTGCACGATGCCCCAGCCGCGCAGGCGCTCCCGGTCGAGCTCGAGCTCGCCGGCGAGCAGGTCGAGGCGCCTCCGGATCACAGGCGCGCGGACGTCCCAGCGCCGGTCGCGGAGCAGGGAGGCGACGTCGAATGCGGGCTCGCCGACGGTCGGCTTGGGGTCGATCGCAAGCCAGGGCTCGCGCTCCGCACGCAGGACGTTGCTGCCCTGGAAGTCCTGATGGCAGAGGACGAGGCGGGGCTGGGAGGGCGCCAGCTCCCGGACGGCCGCCACGGCCGCGTCGACGAGCGCGCGCTCGAACGGTCGGCCGAGCACGTCCCAGTCGGCGCGAAGCTGCCCCAGCCATGCGTCCGCCTCGTCGGCCAGCACGCGGAAGGAGTGGTCGGGCGCCGGGGGCAGGCTCCAGAGCCTGCGGAGCACGGAGGCCGCGATCGACATCGCCTCCTCGTCGTCCTCGACCTCCCAGAGCGACGTCCCCGGCTCACAGCGCTCCAGCAGGAGCGCGTTCCGCTCCGGGTCGTGCGCGAGCAGCCGGACCGCGCCGCGGCCTCCATAGTGGAGCAGCGCGTCCGACTCCCGCTCGGCCTCGGCGTGGGGGAAGCCGACCTTGAGCACCACGGGCGTGCCGTCGGGCAGCTCGGCGCGGAGCGTCAGCGACGCGTGCCCGTGCTCGTATGCCTCGCCGAGCCGCAGAGACCAAGCCTCCGCGCACGCGGCCGCGAGCGCCGGCGCGCGGGCCCGCCACTCCTCGATCACGGCACTCGGAGCCGCCCGACGAAGAAGCCGCTCGTCCCGTGGATGTGGGGCAGCGTCAGCAGGAACTCCGGCCGCTGCGGGTGCCGGTACGCGGGCCACTCGTCGGCGAGGGACGGATCCGGCTCGAGCCCCGAGGCGTCGACGACCGCCTCGTTCTCCGCCCTGCTGATCGTGCAGACCGCGTAGACAACCGTCCCGCTCGGCCGCACGCGCTCCGACGCCGCGCGGAGCAGCGCGAGCTGGAGCTCCGGCAGCGGTTGCGCACGCCAGCGGAGGTCGGGCCGCTGGGCGAGCACGCCGAGCCCCGAGCAGGGCGCGTCGACGAGCGCGCGGTCGAAGCCGGTCAGCTCGGGGGGCAGGTCGGTGGCGTCCGCGTTGACGACGTGGACGTTCGCCGCGCCGAGGCGGCGGGCGTTCTGCGCCAGCTCCCGCGCGCGGCCCGGATGCAGCTCGACCGCGGTCACATCGCCCGCGAGCATCGTCGCCTTGCCGCCGGGGGCCGCGCAGGAGTCGAGGATCCGCTCGCCCTCCCGCCCTCCGACCGCGAGCCCGGCGAGCTGGGAGGCACGGCTCTGCGGCCAGATGCGCCCCTCCGCGAGCGCTCGGTCGTCGACGCGCTCGACGCGCCAGGCGCCGGGGACGTCCGTCGGCTCGCCCTCGAGCTCGCCGCGGACGAGGCGGACGACGGTCTCCGGCGGCTCGTGCTGCCCGCGCATCAGCGCGAGCGCGTCCTCCTCCCCGAGCTCCTCGCGCCAGAGCTCGTAGATCCAGTCGGGATACGAGTGCTTGAGCGGCCCCTCCGGGAGCGAGCGGACCAGCTCGCGGATGCCGTCGCCGAGGCGCCGCAAGACGGCGTTCGCGAACGGGACGGCCCGCTCGAGCCGCGCCCGTCGCACGAGCTCCACCGACTCGTTCACCGCCGCGTAGCGGGGCACGCCCTCGACATACGCCAGCTGGTAGGCGCCGAGGCGGAGGGCGGCCAGCACCGGCGGGTCGAGCTTCCGAACAGGCCGGCGGCCCAGCGTCTCGATCGCGTGGTCGAGCGTGCGGACGCGCTGGACGGTGCCGTAGGCGAGCCGCTGCGCGAGCGCCCGGTCGCGCTCGTCGAGCCCCTCCGCGGCCGCGGCCAGCGCCCGATCGGCATAGGCGTCGTGCTCGAACACCCGCCGGACGACCTCGTAGGCGGCGCGCCGAGCCGGCGAGATCACCGCAGTCCCCGTTGGAACTCCTCGTAGCTCATCCTGCGCCGCCCCGCGGGCTGCACCTCCAGCGGCCTCCCCGCCCCGTCCACGCGCCAGACGATCACCTCCCGGCCGTCGAGCACTGCCCGTGCGCCGATGTGCGGCGACAGCGCGCGCACTCTGCGGACGATCTCCTCGGACGGGCGCGACCAGTCGAGCTCGCGGTCGGCCGCTGTGATCTTCTTCGCGTACGTGGCCCCCTCGTCCGGCTGCGGTCGGAAGGACGGCTCTGGGAGCGCCTCGTCGAGCAGCTCCACCGCGAGGGGCGCCGCCTTCGCGTACACGGCGCCGGCGTCGTCGCCGGGCGCGATCGGAAACGCTCGCTGCGCGGCGATCGGGCCGGCATCGAGCTCGGGAGTCGTCCGGTGGATCGTGACGCCCGTCTCCTCGTCCCCTGCCATGATCGCCCGCTCGACCGGCGCCGCGCCCCGCCACCGCGGCAGCAGCGACGGGTGGACGTTCAGCCAGAGCGCCCGGTCGAGCAGCGGTGTCGGGATCAGCACTCCGTAGGCCGCGACCACGACTATGTCGACTCCCAGCTCCGTCTCGGCGCCCAGCCGCTCGGGCTGCCGGACCGGGATGCCGAGCCGCTCGGCGACCTCCTTCGCGGGCGGCGGGCCCGGCCTGCGGCCGCGGCCGCGGGGCCGGTCGGGCCGCGTCAGCAGGAACGCGACCTCGTCCCGCGCCGCCAGCCGCTCGAGCACGTCCGCCCCGAAGGGCGCAGTGGCTGCGACGCCGATCACGGCCTCCCGCGCCACGGCGACGAGTCTGGGGACGCTAGGCCGCCGCCGGCCGGCGCGTCGCCAGCCAGACGGCGACGACGAGGATCCAGACGGGCGTACCGAAGAAGAGCACGGCCCAGGAGACGAACGGGACGAGCGAGACCACGGCGAAGATCGCGCTCACGATCCCGAGCCAGAGCGGCAGCACGCGCGTCCGCAGGGCCACGATCGCCGTCGCGGCGTAGAGCGCCGCGAGGAAGAAGGTGCCCGTGACGAAGATGCCGTCGGCCACCCACCAGAGCGTCTCCGCCGCCTGCGCGCTCAGATTCCGGTCGTCGGACGCCGCGATCGTGCCGGAGACCTGCGTGCCGATGGAGGTCGCCGTGAGCAACGCCGCGCCGAGGCCGCCCGCGTGCGCGACGCTCGCCAGCCGGCCGACGCCTCCTTCCGCCCAGTGGAGCGACGCGCGCAGGCTCCCGAGGAACCAGAGGAAGAGAAAGATGCCGAGAAAGAAGAGCCAGGCCCCGATCCAGATCGTCGTCTCCTCGTCACGGAAGAAGGTCAGGTACTGCTCTGCTGTCGCCTCGCCGCCGGGCGTGTCCCCCAGCCCCTCGAAGACGAAGACGCCGGCTACGAAGAGAACGACCGCGCCGACACCGGTCCACGGGGCGTAGCGCTCCCATCGCTGAGGCGTCCAGGTGGTCTCGGGGGCCGCGGCCACGGCGAGACCCTAAATCGCAGCGGTCGGCCTGACAAGGGGGCGGCGACGGGCGGCGATGCGCGCCGGCGACGACTAGACGAGCGCGATCCGCGGGCGAAGCACCGACAGGGCCTCGCGCTGCGCCTCCGGCGTCGTCCGGTCGACGATCAGCACGCCGTCCAGATGGTCGACCTCGTGCTGGACGACGCGCGCGCCGGGCTCGTCGAGCTCGAGCCGGACGTCGGCGCCCGTCTCGTCCTTGCCCTCGACGGCGATCGCGGTCGGCCGCTCGACCGGGACGAGCACGCCCTGGAGCGACAGGCAGCCCTCGTCCTCGCTCGAGGTCTGCTCGCTGCGTTCGACGACGACGGGGTTGACGAGCGCAACCGGCTCCTGCTCCCGGTCCACCTGGAAGACGAGCACGCGGCGCAGCACGCCCAGCTGGGTCGCGGCCAGGCCGATCCCGTTCGCGTCGACCATCAGCTGCTTCAGCCGGCGAACCAACCGGTCGAGGTCGTCGTCGAAGTCCTCCACCTCGCGCGCCTTCAGCCGCAGCGCTGGGTCCCCATACTGGCGGATCTGCGACAGGGCCGTCCGGCGCACCGCCTCGCGCTGCGCGTCGAGCTCCTCCTCGCGGATCTGCCCCTGCTCCTGCGCCACTCGGGCAGGGTATCCGGCGCCTCAGCCGCGGGGGCGCGAACACCCCGAGCCCAGTCGACCGGCGCCGCGGGCCGGACGGCGCCCAGCTGCTCCGCGAGCGCGAGCCGGTCTTGCATCGCCCAGGTCTGGTCGATCTTGGCCGTCGGCGACGTGGTAGATGCGGATCGAGCCGTACTCGATCCGGTTCCCGCTCGGAGGCATCCCTGCAAACGGGCGCCGGTATGCGTGCCGGAGATGGTCAGACGGGCCACGACGCGGTCGCCGTCGGCGGCGAACAGATCCTCGATCGTCACCCGGACGTCGGGGACGGTCACATACGGCCGCATCGCCTCCACCTTCCGGCCGTTCCACGTCTCCTCGATCTGGCGGCGAACGATCTCGGTGTTGTCCCCGCGCGCGGCCCTAGAGCGCCTGCGGGTCCACGTCCACCACCGCGGTCAGCCCGGCCTTCCGCATCGGCACGGAAGCCGAGGCCAGGAGCCTGCCCGCGCGGGCGGCGACCTGCCCCGGACGGTCCGTCTTCGCCACGAGCTGCGCGCGGAACCGACCGCGCAGCCGCAGCACCGGGGCCGGTCCGAGCACCCTCTCCTCCCCGAGCTCCGCCTTCAGCTCCTCGAGCGCGCGCATCGGCCCGTCGGGGCCGGGCCCCGAGACGAGGACGCGGACGAGGTGCCGGAAGGGCGGATAGCCGAGGCCGCGCCGCCGCTCGAGCTCGTCCGCCAGGAAGCCCGGGACGTCGTGCCGCGCCGCGTGGACGATCGCCCGAGAATCGGGCTGGAAGGTCTGGACGACCACGCGGCCGGGGGCGTCGCGTCCGCTCCGCCCCGCGAGCTGCGTGACGAGCTGGAAGGTGCGCTCCTCGGCGCGGAAGTCGGGCAGGCCGAGGCCGGTGTCCGCGTCGACCACGGCGGCGAGCGCCACGCCGGCGAAGTGATGGCCCTTCGCGACCATCTGGGTTCCGAGCAGGACGGCCCGATCGGCCGCCGCGAAGCGGGCGAGGCGCTCGCCCGGGTCGGCCGTGTCCGCGTCCAGGCGGATCCGCTCCAGCTCTGGGACGTGCCGCTCGAGCTCGCGCTCGAGCCTCTGCGTGCCTGCGCCGATGCGCACGACCTCCGGCGAGCCGCAGGCGGAGCAGACCTCGGGTGCCGGCTCGTGGTGACCGCAGTGATGGCAGCGGAGCCCCGCGTCCCGGTGGAGGACGAGAGCGACGTCGCAGTTCGGACAGCGAGGCGTGAGCCCGCAGCTCCGGCAGTGGAGCGCGGGCGCGAGGCCGCGGCGGTTCAGGAGCAGGATCGCCTTGCCGCCGTGCTCCGCGACCCCGCCGAGATCCTCGAGCAGCGGCGCGGAGAGCGGATAGCCGCGCTCGCGCCGCAGGTCGACGACGCGCACCGGCGGCAGCGGCCCCGCGAGCCGGCCGCCGAGCTCGAGCCGCTCCAGCGAGGACCAGCTCTCGGGTCGCGGCGTCGCGCTCCCGAAGACGGCGACGGCGCCGGAGAGCGCGGCCCGCTTCGCGGCCACGGCGCGGGCGTCGTAGCGCGGGTCCGACTCCTGCTTGTACGAGGCATCGTGCTCCTCGTCGACCACGATCAGGCCCAGATCGCGGACCGGGGCGAAGACCGCCGAGCGGGCGCCCACGACCACGCGCGCCTCGCCGCTCTCGATCCGCTCCCGCTCGTCGCGGCGCTCCGCGTCGGTCAGCGCAGAGTGCAGCAGCGCGATCCGGTCGCCGAACCGCGTGCGGAAGCGGCCGATCGCCTGCGGCGTCAGCGCGATCTCAGGGACGAGGACGATCGCGCCGCGGCCCTCCTCGAGCGCCCTCGCCGCGGCCTGGAGGTAGACCTCCGTCTTGCCGCTACCCGTGGCGCCGTAGAGGAGGTAGGCACCCCCGCCCTGCCCCGAGCGACCGGCGGCGATGCGCTCCAGCGCCGCCCGCTGCGAGGCGCTCAGCTCGGCCGGCGGCGGCTCTCCGGGCAGGACCGTCGGGGCGACCGAGCGGCGTTCCCCGCGACGCGCGCGCCGGAGCGGCGCCACGAGGCCGAGCGCCCGTCCCGGCGTCGAGCCGTAGTAGTCGGCGACCCAGAGCGCAAGGTCGACGAGGTCCGGCGGCAGCTCCTCGACGACCCGCTCGACCGGGGAGACCTCGACTCCTGCGGGCGGCTCGTCGCCCAGCGAGACGACCACCCCCCGCCGCCGTGCGCCCCCGAAGCGCACCTCGACGACCGCACCTTTCGCGACGCCGTCCTCGACCGCGTACGTGAACGGGCGCTCGACGGCCCGCGTCGTCAGCAGCGGGTAGACGGACGCATAGGTCACCGCTGCTCGAACGTCTCCGCGGCGGCGCCGTGGTAGCCGCCGGGCAGGCCGGCCGCCAGCAGCGTCGACTCGATCTCGCGCATCTCCGCGACCCAGCGCCAGCCCTTTGCGTCGGCCGCACGCGCCGCACTCGCCAGCTGCTCGGCGAGGCCGGGCTGGCTCCGCTCCCACTCGGCCCGTAGCGCCTCGCCCAGGCCCAGCCGCTCCGCGGCCTCCGCCACGGTCAGCAGGAGCGCCGCGGATCCCTTCGTCCAGGCGGCGTAGCACAGCTTCAGCGCGGAGGCCGCCCCGATCTCGTCGCCGATCACGACCGGCTCGAGAACGGTGCCCGCGAAGAGCGCGCCGATCTCGCCGGCGGCCCCTCCCGAGAGGTAGAACCGCGTTCCAGGCATCCGGGGCGGCCCGCCGACGATGCCTCCGTCGACCACGTCGCCCGCCACGAGCCCAGCGACCCTCGACATCGAGTCCGGCGAGATCGCGTTCGCGTCGCAGTAGACGCCGCGGTAGCCGGCGCAGGCGGCGGCCACGTCGAGCGCGGCGTGCGGCGGGCAGATCGAGATGAGGACGTCGCACCGCCCGAGCAGCTCCGGAAGCGGAGCCGGACGCAGCCCGGCGTCGCGCGCCCGCGCAGCGGTCGCCTCGCTCCGCCCCTCGGGCGCCCACCAGACGTCGCCGCGCGCGACGGCTGCTACGGCGGCGCCCATCTCACCCGGGTGCAGAACGCCGACGCTGGCCACCCGAGGGTCCTAGCACGGCAGGCGGACCGCCGAGCTGCTGTAAGGTTGGCCTTACATGAGCTGTCGCGGCATGGTCTGCGTGCACGGCGTCTCCAAGCGCTTCGGCTCGACGGTCGCGGTCGACCGCGCCGAGCTGTGCGTCGAGCGGGGCGAGTTCGTCGCGCTCCTCGGCCCGAGCGGCTGCGGCAAGACCACGCTCCTGCGGCTGATCGCCGGCTTCGAGGAGCCCGACGCGGGCGAGCTCTGCGTCGACGAGCGACGGGTCAACGGGGTGGCGCCCGAGCGCCGCCGGGTCGGGATGGTGTTCCAGGACTACGCGCTCTTCCCCCACCTGACCGTCGCCGCGAACGTCGGCTTCGGCCTGAAGCGAGCGGCGCGACCCGAGCGCGTCCGCGAGCTGCTGGCGCTCGTCGGCCTCGACGGGCTCGGGCACCGTTATCCGCACGAGCTCTCCGGCGGCCAGCAGCAGCGCGTGGCCCTCGCCCGCGCCCTCGCGCCGGCGCCGGCGGTCGTCCTCCTCGACGAGCCCTGGTCGAACATCGACCCGCTGCTCCGTGGCTCGATGCGCGACGAGCTCGCCGCGATCCTCCGCTCGCTCGGCGCCTCGGTCCTCCTCGTCACGCACGACCGCGAGGAGGCGTTCTCGCTCGCCGACCGGATCGCCGTGATGCGCGAGGGCCGGATCGTCCAGGCGGCGTCGCCGGAAGAGCTCTACTCCGCGCCCGCCGACCGCTGGACGGCCGGATTCGTGGGCGCGGGCAACTTCCTGCCGGGCCGGATCGACGGCGACCTCGTCGAGACGCTGCTCGGCCGCTTCCCGGTCGTGGGCCGGAACGGGGCGTCGGACGTGGACGTGCTGATCCGGCCTGAGCTGCTCGAGCTGCGGCCGGACCCGCTGGGGCCCGCCGAGGTGGTCGGGCGCGAGTTCCGCGGCCACGACGTCTTCTACCGGGTACGCCTCGCAGACGGCACCGAGGTCGTCTCGCAGCGGCCGTCGACCGAGCTCGTGCCGCCCGGCTCGCGCGTCGTGGTCTCGCCCCACCGCGAGCCCGTGCGCGTCTTCTCGTAAGGTCGCCCTTACCAGCTGTGTAAGGTTCGCCTTGCTCAACCGACAACAGGAGGTGTCGATGAGTAGGGCTCTGCTCGCGTTCGCACTCGTGCTCGCGCTCTCCGCCTGCGGCGGCAGCGACGACGACGCCGCCGGAGGCGGAACGCTGACGGTCTACTCCGGCCGCGAGGAGGAGATCGTCGAGCCGCTGCTGCAGCGGTTCGAGGAGGAGACGGGGATCGACGTCGAGGTCCGCTACGGCGACAGCGCCGAGCTGGCGGCGACGATCGCCGAGGAGGGCGGCAACAGCCCCGCCGACGTCTTCTTCGCCCAGGACCCGGGCTCGCTCGGGGCCGTGGAGCAGGAGGGACTGCTCGCCGAGCTGCCCCGGGCGGTCCTCGACCGCGTCGAGCCGCGCTTCCGCGACCCCGACGGCCGCTGGATCGGCACCTCGGGCCGCGTGCGTGTCGTCGCGTACAACACGGACACGCTCTCGGAGGACGAGCTGCCGGACTCGATCCTCGGCTTCACCGACCCGCGCTGGCGGGGGAAGATCGGCTTCCCGCCCACGAACGCGTCCTTCCAGGCCTTCGTGACGGCGATGCGCCTCACGCTCGGCGACGACGAGACGCGGGCGTGGCTCGAGGGGATCGAGGCCAACGAGCCCAAGCTATACGACAAGAACCTGCCCACGGTCGAGGCGGTCGGAAGCGGCGAGGTCGAGGTCGGCTTCGTCAACCACTACTACCTCTTCCTGGCGAAGGCGGAGAATCCCGACCTGCCCGTGGCCAACCACTACCTCGGCGGCGGCGACCCCGGGGCACTCGTCAGCGTCGCCGGCGTCGGGATCCTGGAGGACGGCGAGCCGGCCCGCCGGTTCGTCGAGTTCCTGCTCTCCGACGAGGGCCAGCGCTTCTACGCCGAGGAGGCCGAGGAGGCCGAGTATCCGCTCGTCGCCGGGATCGCACCGAAGGAGAGGCTGCCGCCGCTCGACTCGCTGCACGGACCGGAGCTCGAGCTGGACGCGCTCGGCCCCGAGCTCGAGCGGACGCTCGAGCTGCTGAACGAGGTCGGCTTCACGCGGTGACCGGACGCGGGCGCGTCCCGCTCGCGCTGGCGGGGCCGGCGGTCGCCGCCGTCGGCCTCGTTCTCCTTCCGCTCGTCTACCTCTGCGTCCGCGCGGGCGGGGGCGGCGAACGCGCATGGCGCGTCCTCGTCCGCGGGTCGACGCTGGAGCTGGTGCTCCATACCGGCGCGCTCGTGGCGGGTGTGACGGCGGCGGCGATCGCGGTCGGAGTGCCGCTCGCGTGGCTCGTCGTCCGCACGGACCTCCCCGGCCGCCGCGCGATCGGCGTCGCGGCGGCGCTGCCGCTCGTGATCCCCAGCTACGTGGCCGCGCTCGCGCTGCTGGGCGCCTTCGGGCCGCGCGGCTTGCTCCAGGAGGTGCTGGAGGGGCCGTTCGGGGTCGAGCGCCTGCCGGAGATCTACGGCTACCCGGGCGCGCTCGCCGCGCTGACCCTCTCGACCTACCCGTACGTGTTCCTGCTCTGCGCCGCCGCGCTGCGCCGGCTGGACGCGTCGCTCGAGGAGGCGGCGCGGGGGCTCGGAGAGAGGGGAGTCGGCGTCTTCCGCCGGGTCACGCTGCCGGCGCTGCGACCGGCGATCGGCGCGGGCGGCCTGCTGGTGGCCCTCTACGCGCTCTCGGACTTCGGCGCCGTCTCGCTGATGCAGTACGACGCGCTGACCCGGTCGATCTACCTGCAGTACCGGTCGCTCTTCGACCGGACGCCGGCGGCCGTGCTCGCGCTCGTGCTCGTGGCGCTGACCGCGGTGGTGCTCGTGCTCGAGACCCGGTCCCGCCGCGGCGGCTTCCACCGGACCGGCGCCGGGGCCGCGCGGCAGCCCGCCCGCGTGGCGCTCGGCGCCTGGCGCTGGCCGGCGCTCGCGTTCTGCGGAGTCGTGCTGGCCCTCTTCCTCGTCGTGCCCGTGGTCGTGCTCGCGTACTGGTCGGCCCGCGCCGCCTCGTTCGACCTCGCCTGGGCAGCCGGCGGCCGGTCGCTGCTCGCGTCCGCCTTGGCCGCCGGCGCGGCGGTCG
>JACVRU010000015.1 GCA_014534295.1 Thermoleophilia bacterium
AAACGGGCAGCCGGTGCCCGACGCGGCGGTGCAGCGATCCGGAGGCGGCCATGGCCGCCGCTGCCAGCACCGCGACGGCGATCAGCGTCACCCGGCCCCACATCGGAATCGGCAGGAAGAACGCCGCGGCGGCGCCGACGAGCGCGAAGGCGATCCCGTCCAGCAGGTGCTTGCAGAGGAGGCTGCCGCCCGCGGTCGGCAGGCCGGGCCAGGAGGGGCCCGCCGCCACGCGCAGGAGGCCGAGCTTCGAGACCTCGCCCAGGCGGCCCGGCACGATCGTGTCGAGGAACGAGCCGACGGCGCTCGCGGCGTAGATCGCGCGGAACTCGACCGGCTGGCGCATCGTCAGCTTCCAGAGAAGCGCGCGGAGCGGCTGGATGACGATCCACGCGGCGAACGCGCCGACGAGGTAGCCCCAGCTCGGCGTCGTCGCCGCCTCGACGACGCTCGCGCCCATCTGCCGCGCGACGACGACGAACCCGGCGGCGGTGCCGAGAGCGACGGCGATGACGAGTAGGTGTCTGGGTCTGGGCAAGCCGCAGTACAACGTTCGGACGGCGCGGTTCGTTTCGGACCTATCGGCATCGGGAGAACCGCAGAGACCCCCCGTTCGGGGAGTGAGGGTAGCCGCGCTCGCCGCCGGCCGACGGCCTGCTTACCGAATGTTTGCCACTCGACCCAGGTCGAGCGTGCGGGTCGGGGCGACGCGCTCGAGGAACCGCCGGTCGTGGCTGACGAGCACGAGCGTGCCGGCGAAGCGCTCCAGGGCCTCCTCGAGCTGCTCGATCGCCGGCAGGTCCAGGTGGTTCGTTGGCTCGTCCAGAGCGAGCAGGTTGACGCCCCGGACCGCGAAGGCCGCCAGCGCCGCGCGGGTGCGCTCCCCGGGCGAGAGCGACGAGCACGGACGGGCGACGTCGCCCGCGCCGAGCCCGAACTTCGCGAGCAGCGTGCGCGCCTCCTCGGCGGGCAGCGCGGTTTCCGCGGTGAAGACGGCGAGCAGGGGGTCCGCGCCCGCGAAGCGCTCGCGACCCTGTTCGAGCTCGGCCGCGATGACGCCCGAGCCGAGCGCGCGCGTCCCCCCGGCGAGGGGCAGCCGGCCGAGGAGCGCCCCCACGAGCGTCGTCTTGCCGCTGCCATTCGGGCCGGTCACGAGGAGCCGGTCGGCGCGTCGCAGCTCCAGGTCGACGGGCCCGAGCCGGAAGGCGCCCCGCTCGACCACCGCGTCGTCGAGGCGCGCGACGACGTCTCCGCCCCGCTCCGCCGTGGCGAGCTCGAGCCTGAGCTCCCAGGGCTCGAACGGCTTCGCGGCCGCGTCCCGCTCGAGCCGCTCGAGGCGCCGGCGGTACGAGCCCTTCACGTCCTTCGACTTCTTCTTCTTGCGCCCCTGGCCGTAGCCGCGCTCCTCCCACCGGCTCATCCGGCGTGCCTGCTCCTCGATTCGGGAGCGCTCGGCCGAGAACCGCTCGTACTCCTCGTAGCCGCGGCGGCGAGCCAGCTCGCGGGCACGCTCGTACTCGCTCCAACCCCCCGCCCACTCGCGGATCCCGCTCCCGCCGTCCTCGAGCTCGACGATGCGCGTGGCGACCCGGTCGAGCAGCTCCCGGTCGTGGGAGACGACGACGAGAGCGCTCCGGATCGAGGCGAGGAAGCGCTCCAGCAGCGCGAGCCCGTCGAAGTCGAGGTCGTTGGTCGGCTCGTCGAGGAGCAGCACGTCGAAGCGGGAGACGAGGATCGCCGCCAGGGCTAAGCGCGCCCGCTGGCCGCCCGAGAGCGCGCCGGCCGGCCGGGCCAGCCGTTCGGCCGGGAGGTCGAGCTCCGAGGCCACGCGGCGCGCGCGGGCGTGGAAGTCCTCGCCGCCGAGCGCGAGGAACTCGTCCAGCGCGTCGGGCCGGCCGACCTCCAGCCGCCGCTCGACGTCCGCGATGCCTGCCCGGCGGGCGAGGTAGTCGAGCACCGGCTCGTCGGGCCCCGCGTCGGGCTCCTGCGGCAGGTAGCCCACGGTGAGCGTCCGCGGCCTGCGCTCGATCCGACCCGCGTCCGGCTCCTCGAGGCCCGCGAGCAGGCGGAGGAGGGTCGACTTGCCGCTGCCGTTCGGGCCCACTACGCCGATCCGGGCGTGCGGCGGGACGACGAGCGAGACGTCCTCGAGGACGGCCTCGGCCCCGTGGTGCTTCGTGACTCGGCGGGCGGCAAGCGCGCCTCCGGAATGCATGCGGACCTCCTGGGCGGGTGGAAGGACGGACGGCGTGTGCTCAGTTCAGTCGCGCATGGGACGGCGCGGGGCGCCGCGGCGGATTCTAGCGACGGATCAGCGGCGTGCGAGCGAGCGCGGGCAGCGCCTGCGCGGTGACCCAGACCGGGGTGACGGTGTAGCGCGCGGAGTAGCGGAGGCTGCCGTCGACGCGCTGCATCCGTGCCAAGTAACGGAACGCTGCGGTTCCCGGGCGCGCACCCGCGGCGAGGAAGGCCTGGACCGCCCAGGCGGTCGATTGGACGTCGGACCCCCGTCCGCGAACGAGCTCGAAGCCGCCGTCCCGGTTCTGCAGCCTGCGGAGGTAACGGAGCGCGCGCGCGATCGCCGGGTGCCCCGCGCGGACGCCGGCGGCCCGCAGGGCAAGCACCGCGGCCGCGGTATCGTTCGAGTCCGGCGCGCCGCCCACGGCCCACGACCACCCCCCGGACCGGTGCTGCCGGCGAAGCAGGTAGCGAACCGTCCCGCCCGGCGCCGGCTCGCCGGCGGCGCGGAGCGCGATCACGCCCCAGATCGTGGCGTTCAGGGTCGGGCCGATCGCCCCCGTCGTCCGAGCCGCCCCGCGAACGCGCTCGACGAGCGCGTTGGGCGGGTCGCCGAGCTTCGCCAGGGCCGTGAGGACGAGCTCGGCCTCGGTCAGGCTGCGGACGTCGTCCGCGGCCCCGGCCAGGTACGCGCGCTCGGCCGCCAGACGGGTCGGAGGCGTCCCCGCTGCGCGGAGGCCGATCACGGCCCAAGCGGTCAGCGCCGGCGTCGCGGCGGAGCCCGGCTCGCCGTACCCGCCGCCCGGCTGCCGGCGCGCTTCGAGGTAAGTGGTCGCGTCCTCGACCGGCCCCGCGCCGGCCGCGAGAACGGCCGCGGCGAGCACGGCGAGCAGCTTCACGCCCAGACCACCTCGGTACGGAGCCGGCGCTCGTAGCGGGCGAGGACGCGGCGGAGCTCGGGACCGGCGGCGAGCGCGAGCAGGAGATTGCCGACTGCGTGGGCCGTGTTGAACGCGAGCCCCGTCCCGAGGACGACGCCGAGCGCAGCCGCCGTGTGAGGCAGGTACCCGTACCAGTGCCAGACGTCCATCAGAGTCCCGAAGGCGTAGCCCAGCACGAAGGCGAACAGCGCGAACGGGACCCGCCGCTCCAGCAGCCGGCGCCCAAGGCCCGCGGCCAGCCCGCAGCCGCCCCACGCCAGCATCTGCCACGGCGTGTGCGGCCCCTGGCCGAGGAAGAAGTTCGACGCGAGCGCGGCGAGCGCGCCGACGGCGAAGCCCCGCCGGGGCCCCAGCGCAACCCCCGACGCTGCCACGACCACCGTCAGCGGCTGCACGCCCGGCACCGGCGCGAAGAGCACTCGACCGGCGGCGGCGAGGCCCGCGAGCGTCGCGACGAGGGTCAGGTCCTTGGCCGTGCCTGGCGTCCCCTCGAGCCAGGCTCCTCCGGCGGCGACGGCCGCGATCGCAGCGAGAAGGAGGGCCAGCGCCCCGCGGCTGGGGTCGAGGGCCGCCCAGGCCGCGGCGCCGAGTGCTCCGACCGCGAGCAGCCAGGCTGCGCTACGCGGCAAGGAGCTCCCTCCGCTCTCCCAGCGCCACGCGCCGGTGGGCCGGGAAGTCGCGGTCGTGAGTGGCCACCAGCACGGCCCTTCCCCGCGCGGCGTAGGCCAGGAGCCGAGCCGCGAGCGCGGCCTTCCGATCCGGGTCCATCCCCCGCGTCGGCTCGTCCAGGATCAGGACGTCCGGTTCCGCGACGAGGACCGCGGCGAGCCCGAGGCGCTCACGCTCGCCGCTCGAGAGGTCGCGAGGATGCCTCTCCGCCGCCCAGCCGAGCCCGACGCTCTCGAGCGCTGCCCGTGCCCGCCCGCCGTCCCCGCCGACGGCGAGCGCCACCTCGTCGAGCACGCGCTCGCAGGCGAGGTACCGACCCGGATCCTGCGAGAGGTAGCCGGCCCGACCGGCTCGGCTCACCGACCCTGCTTCGGGCTCGAGCAGGCCGGCCGCGAGCTTGGCCAGTGTCGATTTTCCGGACCCGTTGGGCCCTTCGAGGACGACGAGCTCGCCCGGGAGGAGCTCGAGCGAGGCGCCCGCGAGCGCGGGGATGCGGCCGTACGAGAACCATGCCTCGTCGATGGTGACGAGGGCACCGGACGGATCGTTGTCCATACTGGCTACAGTGGACAAGCCCAGAAAGGACGGCCGCTCGGCGGCGAGCCAGCGGCGGGCTTCGGCGACCGGCGCGTCGAGGAGCAGGCGGCCGCCCTCCACGAACAGGACGCGGTCGGCGATTGCGAGCGCCCTGCCGACGCGCTGCTCGGACAGGACTACGGCCGCCCCGAGCCGCTCGACGCAGCGGAGGAACGCATCCGCCCCCCCGGGGTCGAGCTGCGAGGTCGGCTCGTCGAGGAGCAGGAGGCGCGGACGGCAGGCCAGGGCCGCTGCGAGCGAGACACGCTGGAGCTCACCGCCCGACAGCTCAGTCGTGCGGCGGCCCGCGAGATGGGCGACGCCGACAGCGGCGAGGGCCTCCTCGACGCGGGCCGGGATCTCGGCGGGGACGACGCCGAGGTTCTCGGGCCCGAAGGCGACCTCGTTCGCGACGCGCGTCATCACCACCTGGTCCTCGGGATCCTGGAAGACGCTCGCGACGACGCCGGCGAGCGCGGCCGGCCGCACGCGCCGCGTGTCCAGGCCCGCGACCTCAACCGACCCGCCGAACCGGCCCCCGTGGAAATGCGGTACCAGCCCGGCCAGCGCGCGGAGGAGCGTCGACTTCCCCGACCCGGAGGGGCCGAGCAGGGCGACGACCTGCCCCTCCCGGAGCTCGAGCGAGACGGCCTCCAGGGCCGGCGCCTCCACGCTCGGATAAGAGAACGTCAGCCGGTCGAGGCGGGCTAGAGCCACAGCGCCCCCGCCAGGACGAGCAGAGGAGCCAGGACGACCGCGGCTCGGTCGCGCGCCCGCCAGGGAGGCCGGGGCGCCCGAGTCGCTCCCGGGCGGCCGAAGCCTCGCGCCTCCATCGCCTCGGCCAGGCTGGAGGCCCGCTCGAGCGAGCCCGCCACGAGCGGGGAGAGGAGGCGGGCGTGCCCCCGGACGCCGGCGACGGCCACCCCCCGTCCCCGCACGGCCTCGGCGAGACCGGCCGCGTCCCGCTCGAGCGTCGGCACGAGCCGGGTCGCCAGCGCCACGGCCAGCGCGGACCGCCGCGCGAAGCCGACGGCCGCGACGAGCTCGTCGTGGTCGAGGAGCAGCGCGTACGCGGCGAACGCGAGCGCGACTGCCGCGAAGCGGACGCTGGAGAGCGCAGCCGTGTGGAGCTCCTCGCTCGTCACGTCGAGTGGCCCGAGCACCGGGAGGACCGGCCCGCTCCAGAGCACGTCGGCGCCCTCGAGCGACAGCAGCGGGGAGAGCAGGAAGACTCCCGCCGGCGGGAACAGCGCGCCGTAGAGGTAGAGCCGGCGCCCACGGGTCCCGCGGAGACAGACGGCGAGGAGGACTAGCGCGATCGCCCCTGCGGACACGGGCCGCGACGCGAGCAGGCCCGCGGCACCGGCGCCGGCGAGGAGAACCGCGGCGGGGACGCTCCTCATGGGACGCGGACCCGGAAGCGGTAGCGGGCGGGGTCTCGGGCGAGCGCTTCCGCGTCGCCGGAGAAGGTAAGCCTGTAGGGACCGGCCGGCGAGCCGGCCTCCGCGACGAAGCGGTCCGGCCCTTCCGCGACGACGAAGACGTTCGCGCCGGGGGGCACCGGCGTGTCCTGCGGCTCGACCGAACGCGCCTCCACCAGCCGCCCGATTGCCTCCGCCCCCTCCCGCTGGGCGGGGCCCCTGTAGCGGACGACCGT
This sequence comes from Thermoleophilia bacterium, assembly GCA_014534295.1. Taxonomy (GTDB): domain Bacteria; phylum Actinomycetota; class Thermoleophilia; order Gaiellales; family Gaiellaceae; genus JACVRU01. Next base: position 6,079 of record JACVRU010000015.1, read on the forward strand.
GTCGCGGCGCTCGCCGTAGCCGTTCACGAGCGGCTCCGGGAAGGCGCCGACGACGATCTGCACCTCGCCCTCGCCCGACCAGCGCCGGTAGTCCCACCAGGCGATGTCGCCGTCCCGGAGCCGCACCTCCGCGGCCCCGCGGTCCGGCGCGACGCCGTTGACGAAGTAGAACCAGTCGCGACCCGACGCGAGCGATCCCCGGAGGCCGTCGATCTCCTCGACGAAGCGACCGCCGTACGCAGTCTCCACGTCCGCGCGCGAACGAAGCGCCTGGAGCACGGTCTGCCCCGGCGCCACCTCGCCCTCGTACAGCACGGTCGTGCCGGCGTCCCGCGTGATCCAGAGGGAGGCCGAGCCCTGCCCCCCGCCGGCGGCCCCGGAGCCGCAGCCGGCGAGGAGCAGGCAGAGCAGCGCGGCGAGCGAATGCCTCACCGAAGGCCGTTGGAGCGCACGAGGCCGGGCTTCCGGACGTGGACGAGCCCGGTGTGCGGGCCGAGGCAGAAGCGGCCCGTAGCCGACGTGCGCCGCGCGCGCGAGCCGATCCAGACGCGTACGTTCCGCGCCGCGGTGCGGGCGCCGTTGTCGTCCTGCTCGAAGGCCGCGTAGCAGCGACGCGACGTCCGCGTCAGCAGGAGCGTCTTCGGGCCGGCGAACGTGCTCGAGTCGAAGTCAGCCCAGTACCAGAGCACGGTGTCGCCGTCCTTCAGCGCGTACTGGTCGGCCCCGACGGGCGGAGAGGCGCCGTTGACCTTGTAGACCCAGCCGGAGGTCCCGGAAGCCGGGTAGAGCCCGATCTGGTCGACGAACGGCCCGAAGGGAGCCTGCTGGACGTGGACGTAGAACTCGCCGGCCCGGCTGGCGAGCTCGAGGGCCTGGAGGGCGTTCGGCGCGACGACGAGACGGGGGGCCCGGGCGAAGATCGTCTGCGTCCGGCCCTCCACCCGGATGGTGACGCGGGCGGCGTCGGCGACCGGGGCGAGCGCGAAGGCCGCGGCGGTCGCCGCGAGGAGTGCGAGCGATCGACTGAACACGAATCCTCCTTCCGCGAGGGGTTCGGTGGCTGCCGGCGAGGGCAGGTCTTCTGACTCGGGGCTCCCCCTCCGCCGCCTTCCCGGCCTCGCGGCCAGTGGCGTCGTGGCGGAGGGCATCTCCCCTCACAGCGGCGGGACCGTCCCGGACTCGCACCGGGTTCCCTTTCCGCTCGCCGGTTGACGACGCGAGACTACCATCGCCGGATGGCCCCGAGGAGCGTCGCCTTCGCGTGGCTGCCGGTGGTCGCGTGGGCCGGCGTCATCTTCGCCCTCTCGTCGATCCCGGGGCTGGGCACGGGCCTCGGCGTCTGGGATCTCGTCCTCCGCAAGCTGGCGCACGTGGCGGAGTACGCCGTGTTCGGACTCTTCCTCGCGCGCGCGGCCCCGACCGCGGCCGCCCTGGCGCTCGGCGTCGCGTACGCGGTCACCGACGAGGTGCACCAGGCCTTCGTCTCCGGCCGCCAGGGCTCGCCGCTCGACGTCGCGGTGGACGCGGTCGGCGTTCTCCTCGGCGTCGCCGCCTACCGCCGGCTCGTGCGATGAGGGCCGTCGCGGTCGACCTGGACGGTGTGCTCGGGGACACGCGGCCGCTCTGGCGCGAGTGGCTCGCCGACGTGTCGCGACGGGCCCGGATCGCGCTACCCGACGATGCCTCCGCGGAACTCCTGGACGAGCGCGTGGGCAACTGGCTGCCGCTGCTCGAGCGCTATGCGGAGGAGCATGCGCCCGTGCACCTGCGACGGGCCGCGGAGGCCGCGGCCGCTCTGCGGCGGCTCCAGGCGGCGGGCGTGCAGATCGGCGTCTTCACGGAGTCGCCCGAGCCGCTGGCCCGCGTCGCGCTGGCGCAGCTGGGCGCCGGTCGCCGCGTCTCGATGCTGGAGGCGGGGCCGGGCGCCCTCGAGCGGCTGCTCGACCGGCTCGGCGCGGAGACGCCGGTGGTCCGCTCGCGCGCCGACCTGGCCGCGCTCTAGAGTCCCCGGCGATGGAGCACAAGGAGCTCTCCGACCGGCAGTTCGAGGCCGTGCTCGAGCGCCTCGACCGGCTCTGCGACGAGGTGGCCTCCCTCAACCGCCGCCTCGACCGGAGCGACGACCTCCAGCGGATGGTGCACGAGCTCCAGAGCCTGAACGAATCGCTCCAGGCGCTCGCCTACGCGGCGCTCGGCCAGGCGGGTCCGCAGGTCCGCCGCCGCCGCGCGGGCTGATGCGCGCGGCAGCCCGGCTCGGCGCCCTCGGCGCCGACCCCTCCGACCCGCGAGAGTTGCAGGCCCGCAAACGGATGCTCCTCCTGACGGCGGTGCTGATCCAGCCTGCCGGCCTGATCTGGGGCGCACTCTACTGGCTTTTCGACGAGCGGCTCGCGGCCCTGATCCCCTGGAGCTTCACGCCGCTCTCGCTGGTGGCGCTTGCGATCTTCGCGCGGACGCGCGACTTCGCGTGGCTCCGGACGGTCCTGCTCGCCCTGATCTTCGTGCTCCCGGCGCTGCTCCAGCTCGCCCTCGGGGGCATCACCCCCTCGAGCGGCATCATCCTCTGGGCGCTGCTCTCCCCGCTCGGCGCGGTCGTGTTCGACCGGCCGCGACGGGCTTGGGCCTGGTTCGCGGGCTTCGTCGTGCTGCTCGTCGCCGCCGAGCCGCTGGCGTCCCTGCTGCGCTCCTCGCCGAGCGAGCTCCCCGCCGAGATGGTCCGGGCGTTCGCGGTGCTCAACATCGGCGGGGTCTCGCTGATCGGGTTCACGATGCTGACCGCCTTCGCCGTCCAGCGGGAGGAGGCCCAGGGCCGCGTCGAGAGCCTGCTCCAGAACGTCCTCCCCCGGGAGATCGCGGAACGGCTCAAGGAGTCACCGCAACGGATCGCGGACCACTTCGAGGACTCGTCGATCCTCTTTGCGGACGTCGTCGACTTCACGCCGCTCGCCGGTCGGCTCGAGCCGAGCGAGATCGTCGGGCTGCTCGACCGGCTCTTCACCGCGTTCGACGAGCTCGCAGACCGCTACGGAGTCGAGAAGATCAAGACGATCGGGGATTGCTACATGGTCGCGGCCGGAGTCCCCACGCCGAGAGCCGACCATGCGCACGCGCTCGCGCGCATGGCGCTCGAGATGCGGGAACGCGCCGCGGAGTGCGCCGCCGAGGACGGCCGCGGCCTGCGCCTCCGAATCGGGATCAGCTCCGGGCCCGTCGTCGCCGGCGTGATCGGCAGGCGACGCTTCCTCTACGACCTGTGGGGCGACGCCGTCAACATGGCCAGCCGGATGGAGTCGCACGGGACACCGGACGAGGTCCAGATCACGCGGTCGACCTGGGAGCTCGTGCGCGACGAGTTCGAGTGCGAGCCGCTCGGCCTCGTGGACATCAAGGGCAGGGGGCCCGTCGAGACCTGGCGGTTGCTCGGATGAGCGAGCCGCAGGACCGGCCGCTCGAGCGAACGCGCCTCGAGTCTGCCGACCTGGGCGCGGCCTGGGAGCGCAACGCGGAGTCATGGCTCGCCTGGGCCCGCACGCCCGGGCACGACAGCTACTGGCTCTTCCACCGCGACCTCTTCCTGCAACTGCTGCCGCCGCCCGGCCGGCGAACGCTCGACCTGGGCTGCGGCGAGGGCCGCCTGAGCCGGGACCTCAAGGCGCTCGGCCACGACGTCGTCGGTGTCGACGCCGCCGAGACGCTCCTGGCCGCCGGGCGGACCGCCGATCCGGCTCTGCAGCTCCACGTCGCAGACGCGACGACGCTCCCCTTCGGCGACGCCTCGTTCGACCTCGTCGTCGCTTTCATGTCCCTGCAGGACATGGAGGACCTCCGCGGCGCCGTGCGCGAGGCCGCCCGCGTGCTCGAGCGCGGCGGGCGCTTCTGCCTGGCGATCGTGCACCCGTTCAACTCGGCGGGCCGCTTCCAGGGCGACGAGCCCACGAGCCACTTCGTCGTCGAGGGCTCCCACCTGGCCGAGTCGTACTATGCGGACAGCCTCGTCCGGGGCGGGCTCGAGATGGAGTTCGTCAGCGCGCACCGGCCGCTCGAGGCGTATGCCGAGGCGCTCGCCGACGCGGGCTTCCTCGTCGAGCGGCTCCGCGAGCCCTCGCTGCCCGACCACGCGATCCAGAGGCCGCGAGGCCGACGCTGGCAGCGCCTGCCCCTCTTCCTGCACGTGCGGGCGTTGAAGCGCTAGCCGCGGAGCCGGAAGACGGTGCCGCTCTGCGAGACGAGGTAGAGCTCGCCGCGGGCGTCCTCGCCGAAGGACGAGAACGCCGAGACCCGGAAGCCGTGGCGGCGGACGTCGCGGGCCTCGCCGCCCGAGATCCGGAAGCTCCAGACGGTCCCACTGCAGTAGTCGCCGAAGAAGTAGCGGCCCTTTGCAGCCGCGACGCGGGTGCCCCGGTAGACGAAGCCGCCGGTGACCGAGCAGTTGCCGCCGCCGTTCGGGTACACGTGGACGGGCATCACGAGCTCGCCGCCGGCGAGCGCGCGGTCGGAGTACTGGACCCGTCCTTCGAACCTGCTCCAGCCGTAGTTCTGGAGCCGTCCGAGCCGGGCGCGGGGCACGTAGTCGAGCTCCTCCCAGGCGTTCTGCCCGACGTCGCCGAGGTAGAGGTCGCCAGTCGCTCGGTCGAAGGAGAAGCGCCAGGGGTTCCGCAGGCCGATGGCGCTGATCAGCGGGCGTGCGCCGCGCCGGTCGACGTTGATCGTCAGCAGCTTGCCGAGCAGGCTGCTCCGGTTCTGGGCCTGGTTCTGCGGGTCGCCGCCGGAGCCGCCGTCGCCCATCCCGACGTAGAGCCGGCCGTTCGGACCGAAGGCGAGCTGGCCCCCGTTGTGGTTCGAGTACGGCTGCACGATGCGGACGAGCTGGCGGCGCGAGCGCAGGATCGCCGCCCGGCCGTTCGAGCGGTACTCGACGACGCGCGTGTGGCCGGCCGTGTCCGTGTAGTTGACGTAGAAGCGCCTGTTCTGCGCGTAGGCCGGATGGAACGCGACCGAGAGCAGCCCCCGCTCGCCGCCGCTGGCGACGAGGCCGCGGATGTCGAGGAACGTGCGCACGACCCGGCCCCGCTCGACCACCCGGATGCGGCCCGCCTGCTCGACGACGTAGAGCCGGCCCGGCTCGCTCCTCGGCGCGGCGACGTGCACAGGCGCCGACAGCCCGCCCACGACTCGCACGAGCCCCAGCGCGTCCGGCCGCTGGCCGGTCGCTCCCGCCCCGCAGGCGAGGGCGAGCAGCGCCGCGAGCATCCCGGTGACCGTGACCCCCCGCACGCGCCACAAGCTATCTGACGCCCGCTGTAGCCTCCCGCCGTGAAGATCGTCGTGATCGGCGCGGGCCAGGTGGGCTCGACCGTCGTCGAGGCGCTGCACGACGAGCACGAGCTGACCGTCATCGATCTCGACGGCTCGCGGCTCGGGCCGCTCTCCTACCGACACGACGTCTCGACGATCGAGGGGAACGGCGCCACGCGCAGCGTCCTGCTCGAGGCCGGGATCAAGGAGGCCGACCTGCTGATCGCCTGCAGCTCGCGGGACGAGCCGAACCTGATCGCCGCGATGCTCGCCAAAAAGCTGAACCCGGACGTCCGCGCGGTCGTCCGCGCCACCGAGGTCGAGTACCTCGAGGCCTGGCACGAGCGCCAGCTCGACGTCGACCTCGTCGTCTCGTCCGAGATCGAGACGGCCTACGCCGTCTCACGCACGCTCGGCGTCCCCGCCGCGCGCCAGACGGACGTCTTCGCCGAGGGTCAGGTCCAGATCGTCGAGTTCGACGTCGAGCAGACCGCGGGCGACCACGCCGTGATCGGCCGCCCGCTGCGCGAGGCGCGCATCCCCGCGGACTCGAAGGTGGCGAGCATCATCCGGGGCGACTCGGCGGTCGTCCCGCGCGGCGACCAATCGATCCAGCCCGGCGACCGCGTGATCGTGATCGGGTCGCCACGCGCGGCCCAGGAGTGGAGCTCGATCATCGCCGGCGACCGGCCCCGGCTCGACGACGTCGTCGTCTACGGCGCGGGCCGGATCGGCGTCGCGGTCGCGGAGCACCTGCTCCGCCAGGGCATCCGCGTCCGCATGATCGAGAGCGACCGCGACCGGGCCCGGCTGGTCGCGGAGAAGCTTCCCGACGCGCGCGTCTTCAACGCCACCGGCATCGACCCCGACTTCCTCGAGCGCGAGCGGATCGGCCAGTCGCGCGCCGCGATCTTCGCCATGCGCGACGACGCGAAGAACCACTACGCCGCGACGCTCGCCCGCATCCACGGCGTCGGCTTCACGATCGCGATCGTCCACGAGCCGATCTCGATCGAGGTCTTCGAGCAGGCGGGCGTCGACGTCGCGGTCAACCCGCGCCAGCTGACGGCGGAGGAGCTCGTCCGCTTCGCGCACGACCCGCGCACGCAGCAGGTCGCCATGCTCGAGGGCGACCGCTACGAGGTGCTGGACGTCACCGTCCGCCCGGAGAGCCGGCTCGTGAACACGCGCTTCCGCGACCTGCCGATGACCGGGTCGCTGATCGGCGCGATCGTCCGGGAGGGGAAGGCGATCTTCCCGCACGGCGAGGACGTGCTGCTGCCCGGCGACCGCGTGATCGTCTTCACCGAGGCCCGGCGCGCGGCCGAGGTGGAGCAAGCTCTTTGATCTCCCGGGCGCGCCTCCGCCGCGCCGTCCGCCGCGAGACGATCGGCGTCGACGTCGGGGCCGCGCTGAACCTCGTCGGCGCGCTCGTCAAGTACCTCAGCCTCGCCTTCCTCTTCCCCGCCGCGATCGCTCTCGGCTACGGGGAATCTCCGTGGCCGTTCGTCGCCGCGGGTGCGATCACGGCCGCCTCGGGCCTCGCCCTCGAGCTCGCGACGCGCGGCAAGGAGACGGTCCGCGCCCGCGAGGGCTTCCTCGTCGTCGCGCTCACCTGGGCCTGCGCAGCCGGCTTCGGCGCTCTCCCGTACCTGCTCGCCGGGGAGAGCCAGCTCGCGAACCCCGCGAACGCGTTCTTCGAGTCGATGTCGGGCTTCACCACGACGGGCTCGAGCGTCCTGACCGACATCGAGGCGCTGCCGCGTGGCGTCCTGATGTGGCGCCAGTTCACGCAGTGGCTCGGGGGCATGGGCATCATCGTCCTCGCACTCGCCGTGCTGCCCCGGCTGCGCGTCGGCGGCCGCCAGCTGTTCGAGTCCGAGGTCCCGGGACCCGAGGTCGGGCAGCTGGCTGCGTCCATCCGCGAGACCGCCCGGCGCCTGTGGATCGTCTACATCGCGCTCACCGGGACGCTCGCGGCCCTGCTCTTCGGCTACGCCGTAGCCGGCGTCGACGACCGGATGAGCCTCTACGACGCGGTCGCGCACGCGTTCACGACGATGCCGACGGGCGGCTTCTCCCCCCAGGCGGAGTCGCTGGGGGCCTTCGGGGGCGCGACGCAGTGGACGGTGATCGTGTTCATGCTCGTCGCGGGGACGAACTTCGCCCTGCTCTACGCGCTGTTCGCTCGCGGCCGAGGCCGCGCGCTGCTGCGCGACGAGGAGCTCCGGGTCTACCTGGGCCTCGTGGTGCTCGTCTCGTCCGTGATCGTCGCCGAGCTGGTCGCAGAAGGGATCCTGGAGGGCGAAGCGGCCGCGCGCCACGGCCTCTTCCAGGCCGTCTCGATCCTCACCACCACTGGGTACGCGAGCGTCGACTTCAACGAGTGGACGGCGCTCGCCGCCGTCGCGATCGTCGGCCTCATGTTCCTCGGCGGCTCGGCGGGATCGACGGCGGGATCGATCAAGGTCGTCCGGCACCTGCTGATCGGGAAGAGCCTGCGCCGCGAGCTCGACCTCGCGGTCCACCCGGAGGTCGTCGCGCCGCTCCGGTTCAGCGCAAGGCCCGTCGACGAGAAGACCCTGCGGGCGGTGGTCGCCTTCGTCCTGCTCTACGTCGGCCTCTTCGCGGCTGGTGCGCTCGCGCTCACGATCGACGCCGCGATCGAGAACCGGGCCGTGTCGCCGTTCGAGGCGATCGCCGCGGCCGCGACGACGCTCGGGAACGTCGGCCCCGCCTTCGGGTTCGCCGGCCCCTTCGGGAGCTTCGAGCCGTTCAGCAACTTCTCGAAGGCCGTCATGATCGTCCTCATGTGGCTCGGCCGGCTCGAGATCGTGCCCGTGCTCGTGCTGTTCACGCGGCGCTACTGGCGCACGTGAGGCTGACCCGAGCCCGCCTGCGGAGGGCTTTTCGGCGGGAGACGTTCGGTGTGGACGTCGCCGCGGCGCTCGACCTCGTCGGGCGGGTGCTGACGGTGCTCGGCCTCGCCTACGTCGTGCCGGCCGCCGTCGCCCTCGGCCACGACGAGTCCCCGTGGCCGTTCGTCACGGCCGGCCTCGCGACCTCCGGCTTCGGCATCCTCGTGGAGCGCCTCTCGGGCGAGCAGATGCGGATCCGCCCGAGGGAGGGCTTCCTCGTCGTCGCGCTGATCTGGCTGCTCGTGCCGGTCTTCGGCGCGCTCCCCTACGTGCTCTCCGGCGAGGCGCAGCTGGCGAGCCCGGTCGACGCGTACTTCGAGTCGGTCTCCGGCTTCACGGCCACCGGGGCGACGATCCTGACCGACATCGAGGCGCTGCCGCGCGGGCTCCTGATGTGGCGCCAGTTCACGCAGTGGCTCGGGGGCATGGGGATCGTCATCCTCGCGATCGCGATCCTGCCGCGCCTGCGCGTCGGCGGCCGGCAGCTGCTGATGTCCGAGCTCCCCGGCCCGACGGAGGTGGAGCGGCTGAGCCTGACGATCCGCGAGACGGCGCGGCGGCTGTGGCTGCTCTACCTCGGCCTGACGGTCGCCCTCGCCGGCCTGCTGACGCTCTACGGGGCCGTCGGGCTCGACGACGCGGTCGGCGTCTACGAGGCGGTGGGGCACGCGTTCACGTCCGTCGCGATCGGCGGCTTCTCCACGGAGGCCGAATCGGCGGCGGCATTCGCCCCGCTGACGCAGTGGACGATGGCCTTCTTCATCGCCGTAGCCGGCATCAATTTCCTCCGCCTCTACCGGCTGCTCGTGGTCAGGCAGCCGCGGGCGTTCGCCCGGGACGAGGAGCTCCGCCTCTACGTGCTGCTGCTCGCCGGCGGCTCGCTCGTGCTCTTCCTCGAGATCCTCGGCGACGGCCGGTTCGCCGGAGAGGAGGCGATCCGGCATGCCGTCTTCCAGGCCATCTCGATCATGACGACGGCCGGGTTCGCGAGCGCCGACTACGTGCAGTGGGGGCCGCTCGCGGCGGTGACGCTCGTCGGCCTGATGTTCTTCGGAGCCTCCGCCGGCTCCACCAGCGGCTCGATCAAGGTCGTCCGCCACCTGCTCATCAGCCGCCTGCTCCGCCGAGAGCTCGACCAGACCGTGCACCCGGAGATCGTCATGCCGGTGCGCCTGAACCGGCTGCCCGTGGACGAGAAGGTGATCCGGGCCGTGCTGGCGTTCGTCCTCTTGTACGTCGGCCTCTTCGCCGCGGGCGCGCTCGCGCTCGTAGTCGAGTCGTTCCGCGTCGCGACCGAGGTGACCCCGTTCGAGGCGATCTCGGCGGCTGCCGCGACGCTCGGCAACGTCGGTCCCGCCTTCGGGTTCGCCGGGCCGTTCGGCTCCTACGAGCCGTTCAGTCCCCTCTCGAAGGTGGTCATGATCCTGCTCATGTGGCTGGGCCGCGTCGAGATCCTCCCGGTGGTGGTGCTGTTCACGCGCTCGTACTGGCGGGCGTGACGCCGTGACGCTCGGCCAGCTCGCCGTTACCGTCGCCCTTCTGGGCGGGCTCGGGCTCGTCGCGAGCCGCTTCGGGCTCTCCGCGATCCCGGCCTACCTGCTCGCCGGGCTGCTGCTCGGCCCGAACGCGCCGGAGGCGCTGTCGCTGATCCAGCCGTCCGAGGTGACGGAGTTCGTGGCGGAGCTCGGCGTCGTCTTCCTGCTCTTCTTCCTCGGGCTCGAGTTCACCTTCGACCGGCTCGTCCGCTCGGGGCGGCGCACGGTGCTCGGCGGCTCCATCGACCTGCTCGCGAATGCGGGGCTCGGGCTGATCGTCGGCGTCGCGGCGTTCGGGCTCTCGTTCGGTGCGCTCGTCCTCGCCGCCGCGGTCTACATCTCGTCGAGCGCGGTCGCGATCAAGGGCCTGATCGACTTTCGGCGGCTCGCGGACGAGGAGACCGACCTCGTGCTCGGGATCCTCCTGTTCGAGGACCTGGCGATCGCACTCGTGCTCGGCTTCGCCGCCACCGGCGGGGGCAGCGGGGCCGAGACGGTCGGGATCGCCGCGAAGGCGGTCGCGTTCATCGCGCTCTCGCTCGCCGCCTCCCGCATGCTCGCCCGCCCGATCGACCGACTCCTGACGCGGATGCCGCGCGAGTTCTTCCTCCTGTTCGTGTTCGCGCTCGTCGTCGGAATGAGCGCGACCGCCCACGAGCTCGGCCTCTCCGAGGCGATCGGCGCCCTGATGGCCGGCGTGGTCCTCTCCGACACGGGCGCGCGCGAGGAGATCGAGGAACGGTTCTTCAGCATGCGCGACCTCTTCGCCGCGCTCTTCTTCTTCGTCTTCGGCCTGACCATCGACCTCGGGGCGGTCGACAGCATCGGTTGGATCGTCGCCCTCGCCGTGGCGCTGACGCTCGTCGGCAAGCTCGGCGGCGGCTACGCGGCGGGGCGCGTCGGCGGCTACACGCGCAGGCAGAGCATCAACGTCGGCGCGGCCCTCGTCGCGCACGGCGAGTTCACGATCGTGCTCGCACAGCTCGCTCGCGGCAACCCGAAGCTGTCCGGAGACGTGAAGGCCGACTTGACGGCGTTCGCCGGCCTCTACGTCCTCGCGACGGCGACGCTCGGCGTCGTCCTGATGAAGGAGTCGCGGCGCATCGGCCGGTTACTGTTCCCGGTGACGACATGACGACCGAGCTGCGAGAGACCCGCCTCCCCGGCGTCGGCGTGAAGTACACGCTCATGTGCCGCGGCCGCGGCCAGCGGCTGGCCGTGATCCTCCACAACGACGGCACGCGCGAGATCTACGTCTTCGGCCGGGCGACCGACGAGGAGCCGGCGGCGGTCGTCGAGCTCGACGACGACGAGGCGCGCCAGCTCGGCGCCGTGCTCGGGGGCGCCTACGAGCGGCCGAAGATCGTCGAGGAGCTCGAGATGGCGCTCGGCGAGCTGGCGATCGAGTGGATCCCGGTACCGCAGGAGAGCCCCGCGATCGGCAAGACGCTCGCGGAGGCCGCCTTCCGGCAGCGCACCGGGATCACGATCATCGCCATCCTGCGCGAGCCGGAGCCCGTCGCGGGAGCGCAGCCCGAGGACGTCATCGAGGAGGGCGACACGCTCGTGACCGTCGGCAAGCTGGGGCAGTACCCGGCCTTCCGCAAGCTGCTGGCCCAAGGCCCCTTCGACGGCTAGCGCGAAAGCTCTCAGCCGAGCTTGTCGGCGGCGAGGATCGGGATGATCAGGATCGCGACGATGTTGGCGATCTTGATCATCGGGTTGATCGCCGGGCCGGCCGTGTCCTTGTAGGGATCGCCGACCGTGTCGCCGGTGACGGCGGCCGCGTGGGCCTCGGAGCCCTTGCCGCCGAAGGCGCCGTCCTCGATCAGCTTCTTCGCGTTGTCCCAGGCACCGCCGCCCGAGGTCATCGCGATCGCGAGGAAGATGCCGGTGACGATCGTCCCGATCAGGAGCCCGCCGAGCATCTCGGCGCTGATCAGCCCCACGATGATCGGGAAGGCGATAGGGATCAGCGCCGGCGCCAGCATCGACCGGATCGCCGAGCCGGTGACGATGTCGATCGCCGGGCCGTACTCGGGGCGTCCCGTCCCCTCGAGGATCCCGGGGATCTCCCGGAACTGCCGCCGCACCTCGGTCACCACCTGGCCGCCGACGCGGCCGACGGCCTGCATCGCCAGGGACGCGAACAGGAACGGCATCAGCCCGCCCACGAACAGCCCGGCGATCACCCACGGGCTGTCGAGGGCGAAGTCCACCGGGCGGCCGAACTCCTGCTCGAGGCCGCGGGAGTACTCGGCGAAGAGGACGATCGCCGCCAGGCCCGCGGAGCCGATCGCGTAGCCCTTGGTGACGGCCTTGGTCGTGTTGCCGACGGCGTCGAGCGGGTCGGTGATGCCGCGGACCGACTCGTCGAGGTTCGCCATCTCCGCGATCCCGCCCGCGTTGTCCGTGACGGGGCCGTACGCGTCCAGCGCGACGATCAGGCCGGTCATCGACAGCTGAGCCATCACCGCGACGGCGACGCCGAAGATGTCGTCGGTGATCTTGTAGGCGGCGAGGATCCCGATCGCGATCACGATGACCGGCAGGGCTGTCGCCTGCATCCCGACCGCGAGTCCCTCGATGATGTTCGTCGCGTGGCCGGTCTGGGAGGAACTCGAGATCGACTTCACCGGCCCCCAGCGCGTGCCCGTGTAGTACTCGGTGATCGCGACCAGGAGGAACGTGACCGCGAGGCCGACGAGCGCCGCGCCGTAGAGCTCTCCGAAGCTGAACCGGCCGGCGTCGAAGGCCATCGTGATGGGGATGAATCCGATCGCCGAGAGCACGGTGGCGACGAGGACCGCCTTGTAGAGCGCATTCATGATCGACCCGCCGCGACCGATGCGAGCGAAGAAGACGCCGATCACGGAGGCGACGATCGAGACCGCCCCGAGCGCGAGCGGGTACAGGGCGAGGTTCCCCGCGGGGAAGGCGAGCCCGAGCAGCATCGCCGCGACCGCGGTCACCGCGTAGGTCTCGAACAGGTCGGCGGCCATGCCCGCACAATCGCCGACGTTGTCGCCGACGTTGTCGGCGATCACGGCCGGGTTGCGCGGGTCGTCCTCGGGGATCCCGGCCTCGATCTTTCCGACGAGGTCGGCGCCGACGTCGGCGGCCTTCGTGTAGATGCCGCCGCCGAGCCGG
>JACVRU010000025.1 GCA_014534295.1 Thermoleophilia bacterium
AGAACGGGACCTTGTCCTTCGTGGACATCACCGACGAGATCAGCGCGGCCATGTACTCGGCCGGGTAGTTCGCCTTCAGCCAGGCGGTGCGGTAGGCGATCAGCGCGTAGCAGGCCGCGTGCGCCTTGTTGAACGAGTAGTCCTGCGACTGCTCCATGTCCTTCCAGAGCTGGTTGGCGACCGCCGGCGTCGTGCCGGTCTGCGCGCAGCCCTCCAGGAACTTCTCCTTCAGGGATGCCATCAGCGAGTGGATCTTCTTGCCGATCGCCTTGCGCAGCGTCTCGGCCTCGGCGGGCGTGAAGCCGGCGATCTCCTTGGCGATCTGCATGTACTGCTCCTGGTAGATGCAGATGCCGTAGCTCGAGCGGGTGATCGGCTCCAGGCGCGCGTCGATGTAGGTGACCTGCTCCCTGCCGTGCTTGCGGCGCGCGTAGAGCGGGATATAGGCCATCGGGCCGGGCCGGTAGAGCGCCACGAGGGCGATCAGGTCCTCGAACACGGTCGGGCCCACCTGGCGCAGCGCCTCGCGCATCCCCGAGCCCTCGAACTGGAAGACGCCGACGGAGTCGCCGCGCGCGAGCATCTCGTACGTCTTCGGGTCGTCGAGCGGCACCTGCTCGATGTCGATCCCGCCGACGAGCGCGACTGCCTTGTCGATCACGTCCAGGTTCCGCAGGCCGAGGAAGTCGATCTTCAGGAGGCCGAGGTCGACGACGTCGCCCATCGCCAGCTGGGTGACGACCTCCTGGTCGGGGCCCTTCTGCTGGAGCGGGATCACGTCCGTCAGCGGCCGGTCGGCGATGACGACGCCCGCGGCGTGGATCGAGTCCTGGCGGACGAGCCCCTCGAGCGGCCGCGCCAGGTCGACGATCTGCTTGGCGACCTGGTCGGCGTCGTACTCGGCCCGCAGCGGCTGGCCGGGCTTGAGGCTCGCCTCGAGCGTCTGGCCGGGCCCTTCCGGGATCAGCTTCGCGACCCGGTCGACGGCTCCATAGGGAACGTCGAGGACACGCCCTGCATCCCGGACTGCGGCGCGCGCGGCCATCGTCCCGAACGTGATGATCTGCGCGACGCGGTCGCGCCCGTACTTCTCCGCCACGTAGTTGATCACCCGCTCGCGGCCCTCGACGGCGAAGTCGATGTCCATGTCCGGCAGGTCGGCGCGGGCCGGGTTGAGGAAGCGCTCGAAGAGCAGGCCGTACTTGATCGGGTCGACGTCGGTGATGTCGAGGCAGTACGCGGCCAGCGAGCCGGCGGCGCTGCCGCGGCCGGGGCCGACACCGATCCCGTTCTGCTTCGCGAAATGGATGAAGTCCCAGACGATCAGGAAGTAGTCGGCGAAGCCCATCTCCTGGACGGTCTTCAGCTCGAACTGGAGCCGCTCGCGCAGCTCGGGCGTGACGCGCCCGTAGCGGCGCTCGAGGCCCCGCTCGCAGAGCTCGACGAGGTAGTCGAAGGCGTCGCGCCCCTCCGGCGTGGGGTACTTCGGCAGCAGCACGCGGCCGAGCTCGAGCTCCACGATGCACCGCTCCGCGACCTCGAGCGTGCGTGCGAGCGCGTCCTCGTGCCCGGGGAAGTCGGCTGCCATCTCCGCGGGCGTCTTGAAGTAGAACTGGTCGGTCTCGAAGCGCCAGCGGTTCGGGTTGGCGAGCGAGTCGCCGGACTGGATGCAGAGCAGCGCCTCGTGCGCCCGCGCGTCCTCGTGGCGGAGGTAGTGGACGTCGCCGGTCGCCACGAGCGGCAGGCCGGCCTCGGCCGCGAGCGCGGCGAGTTGCGGGTTGATCGTCTGCTGGATCGGCAGCCCCGCGTTCTGGATCTCGACGTACGTGTTGTCGCGTCCGAAGATCTGCGCCAGGCGGTCGAGGTCGGCGCGCGCGTCCTTGGGCCGGTTCTCCTCAAGCGCCTTCGAGACGCGGCCGGAGAGGCAGCCCGAGAGCGCGATCAGCCCCGGTGCGTGCCGCTCGAGCAGCTCCCAGTCGACGCGCGGCTTGTAGTAGTAGCCCTCGAGGTAGCCGAGGCTGGAGAGCTTGATCAGGTTCGCGTAGCCGGCGTTGTCGGCCGCGAGCAGGGTCAGGTGCGCGTTCCCCTTCGTCTGCGCGCGCCGGTCGTCGGTGACGTAGACCTCGCAGCCGACGATCGGCTTCACGCCCTGCTTGCGCGCCTCCCGGTAGAGCTCGACGGCGCCCGCGAGGGAGCCGTGGTCGGTGAGGCTGACTGCGGGCATCTCCAGCTCGGCGGCGCGCGCGGCGAGGTCGGGGATGCGGCACGCCCCGTCGAGGATCGAGTACTCGGAGTGGCAGTGCAGGTGGACGAACGGGATCTCGGCGAGCTGGGCCTCGGGCACGGGAGGCCCATTGTCGCAGGGCGGTCCGACGACCTCGACACGGCCGTTCCAGACCAGTACGCCATCGCTCACGCAGCGATCTGATTCGCCACCTGCTCCGCGTCGCGGACCGCCCCGAGGATGAGCGTCGAGGCGAACGAGTGCTGGAACTTGAGCCCGACGAAGTACAGCCCGGGCACGCCCGCGACCGCGCCGCGGGTCTGCTCGGGATAGCCGTCCTCGCCCAGCGGCAGCGGGATGCGGATCCACGAGTAGTCGTTGTGGAAGCCCGTGCACCAGACGACGTTCGCTATCTCGACGACCCGGCCGTCCTCGAGCACCGGCGTCCCCTCGGTGACGCCCGCGACCCTGGCCACGCGCTCGACGCCGGCGTCGCGCAGGTCCGAGTTCTTGACGCGGAGGAGCGGCCCGCCGTGCTCGCGCATCTTGCGGCGCGCCTTGCGGCCGATCGGCGTCCGCACGGTCAGCACGCGCGTCCACATGAACCGCAGCACCGGGAAGACGACCTTCATCGCCCGACCCTCGAGCCGGAACGGGATCTGCCCAGTGTCCCTGCCGGAGAGCAGCGTCTCGTGGCCCGCCTGCGCGAGCTCGAAGGCGATGTCGCCGCCGGAGTGCGCCGCGCCCACGACGAGGACGCGCCCCTCCTGCAGCTGCTCCGGCCCGCGGTAGTCGTGCGAGTGGAGCTGCCGGATCGAGCGGTCGAGCTCGCCGGCGAACGCGGGCACGAACGGGTCGCGGAACCCGCCCGTCGCGACGATCACTTTCCACGCCTCGTAGCGCGTCCCGTCCGCGACGGCGACGTAGCGGTCCCCGTCCCGCTCGAGGCTCTCGACCTGGACGCCGGTGCGCACGGGCAGCTCGAAGCGCCGCGCGTACGCCTCCAGGTAGTCCGCCATCTCGCGCCCGGTCGGGAACGAGTGGCGTGGGGCGGGGAAGGGCATCCCCGGCAGCCCGTCGTAGCGGGCGGGCGAGTAGAGCCGCAGCGACGGCCAGCGCCGCCGCCAGGAGTCGCCGACGCGCTCGCCCTCGTCGAGAACGAGGCAGTCCCGGCCGGCCCGGGTGAGGTGGTAGGCGGTCGCCAGGCCAGCCTGGCCGCCGCCGATGATGAGTGTGTCGGTCATGCCGACGACGCTAGGCGCGGCCGCGCGCGGCCGCATCGCGCGAATCAGCCAACCTCCGCGGCCCGCGGCTACTGAGTCTTGACCAGATCGTGCTCGAAGGCGAACGCCGCTGCGGCGGTGCGGGAGCCGACGCGCAGCTTGGCGAGGATGTTCTGGACGTGCCGCGCGACGGTGTGCTGGCTGATCACCAACTCGCCGGCGATCTCCTTGTTGCTGAGTCCGGCGGCGACGAGCCGGAGCACCTCCACCTCCCGCTCGCTGAGCCCGTGGAGATCCGGCCGCGAGCCGAGGCGGGCGAGATCGGGAGCGGCTCCGAGCTCGTCGAAGGCGGAGCGGGCGGCGTCGAGCTCGAGCGCGGCCGAGTCCTCGTCGCCGAGCGCGCGGCACGCCTCGCCGAGCAGGACGCGGGTCCGCGCGGCCTCGTAGGGCACGTCCAGGTCTTGCCAGGCCTGCCAGGCGCGCCGCAGGACCGGCAGCGCGGCCTCCGCGTCGCCGGCGGCGAGCGCCACAGCGCCCTGCGCGTAGGCGAGCATGGCGGCGAGGAAGTCGCTCTCGAAGCCGCCGGTCACCGACTCGAGCTCCCGGCAAGCCTCGCCGGCCTCCCCTTCCTCCCCGGCGGCGAGCAGGATCTCGACCGCGGCCGCGAGCAGCCCGGCGCGCCTGAGCGGATCGGCCGTCTCGCTCGTGGCGCGGCGGATCGCCGCGGCCGCGGCGTCGACGCGCCCCTGCGCCAGCCGGAGCAGCGCCAGCCCGGGCTGCGGCTCCCAGCCGAACCGGCTCGCCTCCTCGTAGGCCCGCTCGGCCCCGGCCGGCTCGCCCTGCAGGCGGAGCAGCTCCCCCTGCCGGTAGAAGGCGAGCCCGGCCGCCTGCTGGTTCGCCACCTCCACGAGGCGGACGCCCGCGCGGCGCGCCTCCTCGAGCGCGTCCCGCCAGGCGCCGCGGAGCTGCATGATCTCGGCCCGGTGCACGAGGCAGCGGCCGGTGAAGGAGACGAGCTCGGGCTGCTCCTCGCACCAGCGGCTGAGCGCGGCTGTCCACTCCCCCGCCCGCCGCACCTCGTAGACCTGCTGGCAATAGAGGATGACGGCGCAGTAGACGATGCCCGTGACGACCGGCGAGAGCTCGCCCGCGACGACGGAGACCATCGCCTCGTCGAACAGCGCCAGCCCCTCGTCGACCCGGCCGAGCCTGATCAGCATCCAGCCGCGTGCGTGGAGCGCGAGCGCGAGCAGGTCGGGGTCGCCGAAGCGCTCGGCGATCGCCGCCGCCTCTGCGGCGGCCTCGGCCGCGGCCTGGAAGTCCCCCGACGCCTCGTACCGGAAGATTGCCGGGACGAGGAGATAGCCCCGCTCGACGGCGTCCTCGGTCTCGCGCTCGAGCAGCCGCTGCGCCCGGCCGAGCCAGCCTCCGCCCTGCGCATGCTCGCCCTTGAGGACTAGGTTCGTGCCGATCCAGAACGCCGCGCGCACCGCGGGCAGCGTGCGGCCCTCGGCGGCATGCGCGTGGTGGGCGCGCTCCATCGCGCCGATGAACTCGTCCTCGCGAGCCAGCATGAAGGCGGCGGTTGCGAGCAGCTCGAGGTCATCGGCCGCGAGCGGCTCGGTCTCGTTCGCGCGGGCGAACGCGTCGAAGGCGTCCTGCCAGGCCCGCGCGGCGAAGGCCTCCCGGCCCCGCCGGAGTGCATCCACGGAATTCACTGGGCGACCATCCAAATCGTAGGCCGGGACCACCCGCTCGGGGGAGGGTCACGTCCGGAGCGGCGTGTAGAACGAGACCATCGTGGCTCGCGGCTTCCGCCTGCGAACGAGAAGCGGCCCGGCTCTCTGCCTCGCCTGCGACGGCCCGATCCAGGGCCCGCTGGCCGAGCTCGGCTCCCTGCGCTGCGCCGACTGCCGCGCCGAGCGGCGGGCGCTCGAGGCCGAACTCGTCCGGAAGCTCAGCCGCGGCCCCTCCCGGTTCCTCCGGTGAGGCGGCGGGGGTCCCGGCACGCCGGGACCCCCGCCGTCCGAGCTAATCCAGGCTGAGGTCGCCCTCGATCTGAACGCCGACTCGCACGCCGCGGCGAGATCGAAGCCCTGCCGGCCGTTGCAGACGTCGACCGCGCCGCCGTCCGTGCCGAACGGGTCCGGGAGGAGTCGCCGGCGAGGCCGGCCGATCGGGCCTCGCCGGCGTCCCGTCTCGGTGGCGAAAGTGCGCCGAGAGGCGCGCCGGGGCGGGGTGCGCCGAAGCGCTCGTTAGCCTGGCCGGGTGGCCTTCCCCCAGCTGAACGCGGAGCAGCGGCGCGCCGCAGAGACCGTGCGCGGCCCCGTCTGCATCCTCGCCGGCGCGGGCTCGGGCAAGACGACCACGATCACCGCCCGCATCGCGCGCCAGGTCGAGACGGGCGCCTTCGCGCCGGGCGAGATCCTCGCCGTCACGTTCACGGACAAGGCCGCGGGAGAGATGCGGGCGCGGCTCGAGGCCCTCGGCGTGCACGGCGTCCGCGCCCGCACGTTCCATTCGGCGGCGCTCGCCCAGCTCGCCCACTTCGGCGACGGCGCGCCGGCGATCCTCGCCTCCAAGGCGCTGATCCTTCAGCCGCTGCGGCGGGCTCTGCCGAAGCCTTACTGCTTCCGGCCACTCCGGGAGCTGGCGACGGAGATCGAGCGGGCAAGGAACGCCCGCCTCACGCCCGACACCTACCTCGCGGCCCTCGACGGTCACGAGCCGCCGCTGCCGGCCGACCTCGCCGTGCGCGTCTTCCGGCGCTACGAGGAGCGGAAGCGGGAGCAGGGCCGGATCGACTTCGAGGACGTGCTCGAGCTGACGATCCGCCTCTTCGACGAGCGGCCCGACGCGCTGGCCGAGTTCCGCGCCCGCTACCGCGCCTTCACCGTCGACGAGTACCAGGACGTCAACCTGCTCCAGCAGGCGCTGCTCGAGCGCTGGCTCGGCGACAGGGACGACCTCTGTGTCGTCGGCGACGACTACCAGTCGATCTACTCGTTCACCGGCGCGACGCCGCGCTACCTGCTGGCGATGTCGCAGCGCTACCCGCACGCGGCCGTGATCCGGCTGGAGGAGAACCACCGCTCCTCCCCGCAGGTGCTCGCCTTCGCGAACCGACTGGTGCCGCGGCTCGGCGGCGCCGAGAAGCGCCTGCGGGCGGTAAGGCCGGGCGGGCCCGAGCCGACCCTCGTGGCGGCGGCCGACCGCGCGGCCGAGGTGGCGTTGGTCGTCGCGCGCGTCCGCGAGCTCGAGCTCGCCTACGAGGAGATGGCCGTGCTCGTGCGGATCAACGCGCGCTCGGAGGACTTCGAAGAGGCGTTCGCGGCCGCGGGGATCCCGTTCCAGGTGCGCGGCGGCGCCTTCCTCCGGCGCCCGGCGGCGCGGCGGACGCTCCAGGTGCTGCGGCGCGCGGACGGGCCGGCAGCGGCGGCCGTGCGGGCGGCGGCGCTCGACCAGGGCTGGGTCGAGGTCGTCCCCGAGGGCGTGGGCGAGGAGGAGGCGACCCGGCAGTCGGACCTCGCGCGGCTGGTGCGCCTCGCGGAGGAGTTCGGCGGCGGCGCAGCGGACTTCGTCGCCGATCTGGAGGCTCGCTTCGGCGCCGAGAGCGAGGGCCGCGGCGTCAACGTCCTCAGCTACCACCGGGCGAAGGGGCTCGAGTTCGAAGCGGTGTTCCTGCCGCGGCTGGAGCAGGGCGAGCTGCCCTACCGCGGCTCCGACCCGGCCGAGGAGCGGCGCCTGCTCTACGTCGGGATCACCCGCGCCAAGCGGCACCTGCACCTGAGCTGGGTGGCGAAGCCGAGCCGCTTCCTCGAGGAGCTCGGCGTCGAGCGGAAGCCCGAGCCACGACCCGAGGGGCCGGTGTTCGCAGCGCTCCGCGAGTGGCGGCTCCAGCGGGCGAAGGCCGACGGCGTCCCCGCCTACGTCGTCTTCCACGACCGCACGCTGGCCGAGATCGCCGAGTGCGGCCCGCAGACGCTCGCCGAGCTCGCCCGGATCGCCGGCGTCGGCCCGGCGAAGCTCGACCGCTACGGTCCGGAGGTGCTGGCGGCGCTCGCCGTGACGCCATGATCCTCGACGTAGGCATCGAGGACCATCACGGCCGATCGCCCTGCGTCTGGGAGGAAACCGTGCCTGAGCCGGTCGGCGAGGTCATCGAGGCCGCGCCGGAGCATCTCCGCACGGAAAGCGACGTCCTCGTGAGAGATCGTCTCGGGCAGCATGTCGCAGACATCGACGAGCGTCCGTAGCAGCCGGGGAAGCGCGGTCTCCGCGGGATCTTCGCGGAAGTAGTAGGTCACCGGCAGCTGCTCGAGATCGGTGGAGATGGCGGCCACGCCCGTCTCCGCCTCCTGGAGGAACGCGGCCGCTGCTGAGGGCGAGAGCTTCCTGAGCCGGTCGTCGCCTCCATTCGCGATCGCGGCTGCGAGCCGACGCGCGAACTGCCGCCGCCGGTGGAGGGCCGGGTAGATCGAGATCAGCCACGACAGGGAGGCGGTCAGGAGGGCGAAGCCGAGCAGGCTCTCAATTGGGGTGACGAGCCGGAGCCAACCGGTCGCCGGCGCGATCTCGCCGTAGCCGAGGGTGGAGAGCGTGACGCCCGACGTGTAGAGCGCCGTCAGGAAGGTCGAGCCGACGTCAACGCCCTCTTGGACGTGGAAGCCGTCCGGCAGATGCGGCCAGTAGACGAACGCCCAGCCGAAGACGAGCAGGGTCGCCCACGTGGCGATCGTGAGCAGCACGCCGATTGGGGCGGCCACTGCGACTGCCGCCGTCCGACCCCGGCCGAGCGTGTGCGCGGCACGCCATGTCGCCCGCTGGATGGCGCTCCCGATCGGCCCCGTCACCGTCGGATGGAAGAGCGTCAGAAAGACATCGGCGAGCGCGACGAGGATCGAAGCCACCCCTGCAACGGCGACGAAGGGCGGGACGCTCGACATCGCGCAAGCCTACGGATGAAGGCGGCCGGCGATCGCGCCGAACGGATCAGCCGTCGAGCGCCGCGATCATGAAGTCGCGCTGGGCCGGTAGCGAGCCGCCGAACTCCTCGGCCCACCCCTCGATGTTGCGGAGGGGAACCGCCCCGCGGAGCCCATCCAGACACGGGCGGTGAGCTCCGGGACGAAGCCGCAGAACCACGGGTCGCTGTAGTCGTCGGTCGTCCCCGCGCCTCCCGCGGCTCCGGGGCCGTCTGATCGGGCGATCCTTCATGTCCATGCGGGTTCCCCAGTCGCTCCTTTGCGGAGCCGGCCCGGGGCTAGACTCGCGTTGGGGTCGATGGTGAGCGCTGGACTCATGCTGGAAGCCGCGACGGTCGTCGCAGCCGCGTTGATCGCGGCGCCCGCCCCCGCTTCGCTGCCCGCACCGAGCGAGGCGATCCCGCGCGAGCCGAAGCGGCTCGCGCACACGCTCCTCGTAACGACGCAGGAGTTGCACAGGGCGGTCGACCGGTGGCGCGACGAGGGCGACCCGTCCATCGGCGGGCCGCCGCGGGACGTCGAACTGCTCGCGCTCTACCACCAGCGCATCTACCGGCTGCTGCGCCGCGACGAGGAGCTGGCGCGCGCGACGCTGAGACTTCTGCCCTCGGGGCTCGGACGCGAGGCGCGGGCGATCATCGCCGCGGGCAAGGCGCTGGCCGGCATCACGCCGGCCCTGAAGGCCCGGACGATCCGCACGAAGCGGCCGAAGCCGGTTGGCGTGCTGCTTCGCTACTACCGCGAGGCGCAACGGCGCTTCGGCGTCCCCTGGCAGTTGCTGGCGGCGGTCAACTTCTCGGAGTCCGCCTTCGGAAAGATCCGCACCGACAGCGCCGCGGGTGCGCAGGGGCCGATGCAGTTCATGCCGGCGACGTGGCGCGCGTATGGGCTGGGCGGCAACGTCCACGACGACCGCGACGCGATCATGGGCGCCGCGAACTACCTGCGGGCGTCCGGCGCGCCGGGAGACCTCCGGCGGGCGCTGTTCGCGTACAACCGCTCGACCGCCTACGTCGACTCGATCCTGCGCTACACGGAGCGTATCCGCGCGGATGCGCGGAACCTCCACGTCTTCTACAGCTGGCAGCTCTTCGTGCGAACCGAGCGGGGCGACATGCGCCTCACCGGACCGGGCCGCTGAGCGCCATCGGTACGGGGAGCCCGGAAACGCGGTCGCAGACGCTCTCACTCGGCCCTTCTCCAGAGCGCGAGTCACTCCATGGCTAGGGTCAGTGAGATGGCGGAACGGCGTGGGCCATGAGGATCGCGTCCACGTAGTCGCCGGTCGAGCGGCGGTAGTGCTGCTTCCGGTAGCCCTCGCGCTCGAAGCCGAACTCCTCGTACAGCTTCATCGCCGCCTCGTTGTGCGGGAAGACGTGCAGTTCGAGCTTCCGCACGCCCGCGCCCCGCGCCCAGTCGACCGCAGCGTCCAGCAGCGCCCGCCCGATCCCCTGCCGGCGCCAGTCGGCCGCCACCATCAGGCCCAGGTCGGCGACGTGGGACGAGGACGGGTTCTGGTCGCGGGACACGGACAGCCGCCCCACGAGCTTGCCCTCGTCCGTCTCCGCGACGTAGACCGCGGCATGCGGGAAGCGCCGGATCGCCTTCAGGTAGCGCCGCTCGTCCGCCGCCGAGCGCCAGTCGCTGGTCGTCAGCAGCCAGCCGCCCGGCTCGCTGCCCACCGCCCGGGCCAGCGCGACGAGCGCCTCCGCGTCCGCGGGCTCTGCCGGCCGCACGAACCAGCTCACCCGACGACGATCCCGTGGCCGCCGCGGCGCGGGTCGCCGGCCGCGGCAAACCCCTCAGGCCCACGCTCGACCGCGGCGACGCCGCCGAAGAACAGGTTCGGCTTCCGCCAGCGCGTCAGCGGCAGGCCCGCGGCCTCGAGCCGCTCCAGCTCCTGCGCCTCCATCCCGCCCTCGCAGTGGACGGTCTCCTCGTCCCAGAACAGCCGCGGCCGCTCGATCGCGTCGTCCACCGGCAAGCGGCGCGCGAGCACGTTCACCGTCACCTGCGTCACGGCCGCCCACAGCCGCAGCGAGCCGGCGCTGCCGAGCACGAGCCGCGGCCGCCCGTCCGCGAGCGCGATCGACGGCGCCATCAGGCTTGCCATCCGCTCCCCCGGGCGCGGCAGCGGCCCGCTCTGGAGGACGTCGTACTCGCCGAGCATGTTGTTGAGCGCGAAGCCCGTCTCCGGCACGACGATCCCCGACCCCGCGCCCGTGGAGATGGACAGCGAGGCCGCGTTCCCGGCGGTGTCGACGGCGGAGATGTGCGTCGTGCCTCCAGGCGCGCGCGCGAGCCGCGGGGGCCTCCGCTTCGCCCGGCGCTGCTCGCCCATCACCTCCACGAGCCGCTCGGGGGTCGGCTGACGCCGGCCGAGCAACTCGAGCCCGTGGGCGACGAGGACGCCGCCGGTGGCGGGGGGCGGGTTGGAGAGGAAGTCGATGCCCCGATACCGCACCGACACCGGCCGCCGCTGGACCACGCGGTACTCGCGCAGGTCCTTCATCGTCATCGCGCCACCCTGTTCCTTCAGCGCGCTGATGAGCTGCCGACCGAGGTCGCCGCGGTAGAGCGCCCGCGAGCCCTCCGCCGCGAAGAGGGCGAGCGTGTCGCCGAGCTCGGGCTGGACGAGTCGCTCGCCGGTGACGAGCGGCGCGTCGCCGCCGAACAGGCGCCGGCTCTCGTCCCCGTGCCGGAGGATGACGTCGAGGATCGCGTGCAGGTAGCCCTGCGCCGGAGTCAGCTCGACGCCGTCGCGGGCGAGCGCGATCGCTGGCTCGAACAGCTCGGCCCACGGGAGCGATCCGAAGCGGCGGTGCGCCTCCTCGAGCCCGGCGAGCGCGCCGGGGACGGCGACCGAGGCCGCGCCGATGCGGAAGACCTGCGCCGCGCCTCCCGAGAAGTCGACATCGACAGCCTCCATCTCGGTGCCCCGGCCGCTGGGGACGGTGACGTAGCAGTCGAACACCCGCGTCTTCCGGTCGCGCGCGGAGTGGACGAGCATGAATCCGCCGCCGCCCGGTCCGGTCAGCGGGCTCTCGCAGACCCAGGACGCGAGCGACGCGGCCACGCACGCGTCGACGGCGTTCCCGCCCGCCTCGAGCACGCGCGCCCCGGTCTCGGCAGTCAGCCGATGGCCGCCTGCGATCGCCCCGTTCATGCGGTCAGGTTATGTCGAGCTAAAGCCAAAGGGGTGATCTGCCGATCACCCTTTTGGGGATGAGGACGAAGCCGCTTGAGGAGGCTCTGCCTTTCGTCGCCGTGATCGCCGCAGGGATCGCGATCTTCTTCGTGGTCCGCCTGCTGCTCCCCACCGGCGAGGAGGCGCTGCCGCCGTTCGCGTCGATCGCCGCCGAGCCGCCCCCGCCCGTCTTCTCAGTGGCCCTGCCGAAGCCGGCGGCCGCCGCGGGCGAGCCGGCGGACGTCGTCGTGGTCGTGGCTGAGCCGATCTCGCTGCCGACCGAAGTGCCGCGGCGCGTCGCTTCGGCGAAGGCGCGGCCGCCAACTCCCCCGCTCGCCCACATCGTGAAGAGGCCCGTCCCGCCGCCCGCGCCGGCGCCGGCTCCGGCCCCCCCGCCCACGCCCTCTCCTACCCCCGAGCCCGAGCTCGAGCCCGAGCCCGAGCCCGATCCACCGCGTGTCCTCGCGCGCGTGGCCACAACACCGGCTCCGGCGGGCAACCGGTCGCCGGGCCGTGCCAAGCAGGGCAACGGCCCTCCGCCCGGGCAGACGAAGGAGCAGCCGCCGCAGGCGCCGCAGGACATCGTCGCGGAGCCCGCCCAGGCGGTCGCCGAGCAGGAGAACCCCTCGCCGGGCCGCGACAAGCACGGCCTCGGGCTCCCGCCCGGCCTCGCCAAGAAGAACTAGGTCGGCGGCGCGGCTGCCGGCAGCAGCGCGCTCCGGTGCACGGTCGCGGCCAGGCGGGCATCGGCCGTGACGAGGACCGCGTCGTTTGCCTCGGCCAACACCGCGTAGCACGCGTCGTAGACGGTGAGCGAGCGTTCCAGCGCGACCACGAACGCCGACTCGACCAACCGGCGCAGCGAGACCACGGTGAGCGGCAGCGCGACGAGGTCCCGGAGCGCGGCGCGCAGGATGTCGGCCTCGATCATTCGCAGTCGTCGATAGCGGCTGAAGGCGTGCGTCACCTCGACGAACGCAAGCTCCGGCACGAACCCGCGGAGCCGTCCTGCGACTGCTGCGTCGAGCCACTTCGTGGCGTTCTCGTCCTCGGCGTTCATGGCCCGGACGAGCGCGCTCGCGTCGAACACGACGCTACTGGTCGTCACGAGCCTCCCGGATCAACTCCTCCGGGGGAAGGGCTTCCGGAGGAAGCCGAAACTCGCGCCGCAGCCGCTCGAGCCGTAGAAGGAGCTCGGCTCGTTCGGAGTCGCGGTCGATCGCCTCGTGGACGATGGCGAGGAGCTCGGCGTTGACCGACCGGCCGTTCGCCTCGGCACGCGCTTTCAGGGCGTCGTAGAGATCGGGTGGCACCGCCCTGAGATGGAAGTTCGCCACGGCTGATGAAGATACCATTGTGGTATCGCACGCAGTGCGGAGCAGGTGTCCGCGAGGGACTAGCTGCGCAGGAAGCTGGGCGGCTCGAGGACGTCGTCCTCACGCCGGTCCGGCCGCGGGGCGATGGGCGCGTCGTAGCGCCGCCGCCGGCCGCCGAGCCCCGTCGCGACCACCGTCACCCAGACCTGGCCCGTGAGCCGGTCGTCGACCGTCGCGCCGAAGATGATGTTCGTGTCGTCGGTGGCCGCCTGGCGGATCACCTCGGCCGCCTCGTTCACCTCGAGCAGCGAGAGGTCGCTGCCGCCGGCGATCGAGAGCAGGATTCCGCCCGCGCCGATCACCTCCGTGTCGATCAGCGGCGAGCGCAGCGCCCGCTCGGCCGCCTCGCGCGCCCGGTTCTCGCCCTGGGAGGCGAAGCCGATCCCCATCAGCGCCGAGCCCCCGCTCGACATGATCGTCCGCACGTCGGCGAAGTCGAGGTTGATCAGTCCCGGCATCGTGATCAGGTCGGTGATCCCCTGGACGCCCTGGCGGAGGACGTCGTCGGCGATCTTGAACGCGTCGAGCATCGAGGTCGAGCGGTCGAGCACCTCGAGCAGGCGGTCGTTGGGGATGACGATCAGCGTGTCGCAGGCCTCCCGCAGAGCCTCGGTGCCCGCCTGCGCCGAGGCGCGGCGGCGGGTGCCCTCGAACCGGAACGGCAGCGTCACGATCCCGACGGTGAGCGCCCCGAGCTCGCGCGCGACCCGGGCGACGACCGGCGCGGCGCCGGAGCCGGTGCCCCCGCCCTCGCCTGCGGTGACGAAGACCATGTCGGAGCCGCGCAGCGCGTCCTTGATCTCGTCCGCGTGCGCCTCCGCGGCCTGTCGGCCGACCTCCGGGTCCGCGCCCGAGCCGAGGCCCTTGGTCAGGTCGCGGCCGATGTCGATCTTCACGGGCGCGTCGCTCATCCGCAGCTGCTGGTGGTCCGTGTTGACGGCGACGAACTCGACCTGCGAGATGCCCGCGTCGACCATCCGGTTGATCGCGTTCAGGCCGGCTCCGCCGACGCCGACGACGCGGATGACGGCGTGGTAGGACGCGGTCGGCGCGGCGGTCGCCTGGTAGAGGCGCGGCGCCGGCTCCGGATAGGGCTCGATCGGATAGCGGCGCTCGGCCGCCGGAGGCGGCGGCTCCGGCACCGGCGGCGCCGGCTCGGGCGGCGGCTCCGGGTCCGGCTCGGGCTGCGGCGGCATCGGCTCGTCGATATGCTCGACCGTCTGCTCGGGCGGCTCCTCCGGCGCGGGCGCGGCCTCACCGGTCTCTCGCTGCTCCGTCCGGCGGAAGAGCTCCGCGAGCGGGCCCTCACGCATGCTGGCGCGCTTTCGCGCCATTGAGCACCTCCTTCGCGAGATCGCGGTACAGCGACGCGGCCTCGCTCGACGGGTCGTAGGTGAGCACCGACTGCCCCTTCACGGGCGCCTCGGCGAAGCGCACCGTCTTGCGGATGCGCGTGTTGAAGACGAGGTCGCCGAAGTTCTCCTGGAGGATCTCGACCGCCTCGCGCGAGTGCAGCAGCCGGCGGTCGAACATGGTCGGCAGGATCCCCTCGAC
>JACVRU010000116.1 GCA_014534295.1 Thermoleophilia bacterium
ATCCTCCTCGGCGCTGCGGACGGCCTCCGGCCGGCCCACGCCCGCGAGAGCGGCGAGGGCGAGAATGAAGAGAGCGACGGCGACGATCCGAACGATGCGCATGGGGTTCCTCCAGGGGACGGTGTCGCCGGATGTACGCCGCTGCCGGTGCCTCTGTCACACGTCCGCGCCAACGGACTTTGTGCTCAGAGCCACTAATCCGGTTTCGACACGGTCCCGTCGCTCGCTCGTCGCACTTCCGGGGCGAGACTGGCTCCGTGGTTCCGCTCGCCCCTCGCTACGACCCGAGGATCTACGAGCTCGGTCGCCGGCGGGTGATCCACTCGGAGCGCGACTACTAGGACGCGATCCGCACGGTGATCGAGGACGTTGCCTACCGCGCCGTCGCCGGCCTCCGGATCGACGCGTACGAGGTCGCCGACCGCGCCCAGGAAGCGCGAGCCGGCCGCTGAGAGAGACTTAGTGGCTCAGAGCCACAAAGTCTCTACGCGGCTGCAGCGGCCGCGCCGAGGTAGGTGCGCCAGCCGTCGGGGATCCTCGGAGCCGCCAGGTGGATGAACAACACCGGTGCGGGCGGCTTCGGCGGCACGCGCAGCTCCATCCGCGCCTCGTCGACGGTGCGATCGCCCTTCCGGTGGTTGCAGGGAGCGCACGCCGTGACGACGTTCTCCCACACGGACTCGCCGCCCCGGCTGCGCGGGACCACGTGGTCGAGCGTCAGCCTCCCGTGGCCGTCGCCGCAGTAGACGCAGCGCCAGCCGTCCCGGGCGAAGAGCGCGCGGCGGGAGATCTTCCGCTGGACGGCGCGCGGGACGCGCACGTACGTGACGAGCCGGATCACGTGCGGCCAGGGAAAGGTCCGGGTGGCCGTCGTGAGGGGCCGGTCGAGCTGCTCGAGGACCTCGGCCTTGCCCTTGAAGACGAGCACCGACGCCCGCCGAACGGTGGTCACGTTCAGCGGCTCGTAGCTGGCGTTCAGGACGAGAACCTGCTGCAACCTGCGCCGAAAAATAGCAGCGGCGCGGCGCGGCCCTAGCTCGCCATCGCGCGCTCGACCGCCTCCTGCTCCTCCGGGGAGAGGGCCACCGACGGCCGGCCGTGGTCGAGTTCCTTGACGTAGATGCGGGCGTAGTCCCGGCCCTGGATCGCCGAGAGCACGATCCCGGAGCGCGTCGCGTCGAGGAAGGCGACCGACGCGGACTGATGCCCGCCGGCCTCCTCGTAGGCGTCGTACCGGACGATGGAGCAGCGCTGGAGGCAGTCGTCGACGCGGCGGTCGACGCGCCCGAGCCCACCTGCGACCTCGTCCACCGAGCCGTGGAGATCGTCGATGCGGGCCTGGAGCGAGACGGCGAAGTCGACGACGTCCTGCGTGCCGCCGCCCAGAAGCACGGCCTGGGCCGCACGCGCACGGCGGAGCAGGACGAGCGCCCAGACGGCGATCGCTACGGCGAGCCCGGCCGCCACCGCAGCCCCGATCGCGAGCACGCCTGCGGTCCCGGCGTCCACGGCCTACGGCGGGGTGAGCGTGAAGGTGACCGAGTAGGAGGCGGTGTTGTTGTCGATCCGGGTTTCGCCCGGGACGGCCTTCGCCTCGGCCTTGACAGTCGTCTTCTGCGCGAACTGGACGATCTGCCCGAGGTTCCGGAACACCAGCGACTTCTGCTCGCCAGGATTGATGATCTGGATCCGCCCCTGCTTTCGGATCGGCTGGGGACTCTGCTCGATCGTGAACACGAGCTCGACTCCGACCTCCTGGTTCTCGCCGGAGTTCTCGATCGTCACCTCGAAGGCCAGGTCGGGCGTGGCGACGACGAAGTTGTCCTGCCCCCGCTGCAGAGACTGGCCGCTCGGCATCGCCCGCACCGAGACGAGCGACGTCCCGTGCAGGCCGGGCGCCGGCTCGCCTCCGCCCTGCCCGCCGACCAGGCGCTGCCAGATCTGGGCCAGCAGGCGCTCCGTGGCGAGGTCGGTGTTTGCCAGGAAGACGGAGCCCGGCACCTCGATGCCGCGGATGTCTCGCGACTCCATGACCGTTCGGGACGACGCGACGAACTCGTCCGACCAGACGACGTCGCTCGCGAGCAGGCGCCGCATCGGCGGGGCGAGCACCTTCCCCGGGTCGCCCGGCGTCGAGCTCGCGACCTGCTGGAACGCGTCCTGGAGCTGGCGCAGACCGGCGGCACGGAGCTCTAGCGACTCGATCGCCTCCTGGTGCTGCTCGCGCAGCCGGCCGGGCGGGTCGAGCTGGCGGGCGCGCTCGACGTCCTGCGCCTGCTGCTGTGCGAGGCCTCCCAGCGTCTCCTGGAGGTCTCCGACGCTGATTCCCGGTGTGGTCAGGGCGTTGTTCAGCTCCTGGCCGACGCCCTGGGAGTCGTCCGCGACCGTCTTCATCGAGGTCATGTACGACTGGTAGGTGTCGCGCGTGCTGTCCGCGCGGCAGGAGTCGACCCAGATCGCGAGGAGCACGACGAGGACGATCGCAAAGGCAATCAGCCCGGCCAGCCGCAGCATCGGGGTCAGCCCGGCCGGGGGCTGCGAGGAGCGACGACGGGCGGGACCGAGGGCGGCTTGCGGCGCCCCGCGGACGCGAGGCCGCTGGGCCTCCCGGGTCTCCGGCTCCTCGAAGAAGTCGAACTGGGTGTCCGTCCCGTCGTCGGTCATGCCGCCACCGGCCGGGGGGCCGAGAAATCCGGCCCACTGTAGCCGCTCGCCCGGCTGGCGCAGGACTTCGGAAGCGCGCGGCCAAACCGGATCGGATGGCCCAGCCCGCGCTCGCGCCGACCGCCTCCGCCCCCGTCCTCGGCCGCTACCACCCGCTTCGGCCGCTGGGCAGCGGCGGCTCGGGGTCAGTCTGGCTGGCGCACGACGAGGTGACCGGCCTCGACGTCGCGCTCAAGATCGTCCCGCGCGAGGGACGCGCCGCCGCTCGTGCGGAGCGAGAGGCCGAGGCCGCGACGAGGCTCCGGCACCCGTACTGCCTCCGCTCCTACGACCTGGGACACGACGCGCGACACGTCTACATCGTCTACGAGTACGTCCCCGGCCGGACGCTGCGGGAGGCGATGCGCGCCGGCGAGGTCGACGACGCCACGGCGATCGAGGCCGCAGCGCAGATCCTCGAGGGCCTCGCGCACTCGCACGCGCGTGGGATCGTCCACCGCGACGTGAAGCCTGCAAACGTGATCCTCGCGGAGGGGGACGAGGTCTCGATCCGGATCCTCGACTTCGGACTCGCCCTCATGGACCACGTGGACACGCTCACCGCGTCGGGGGACGTGCCCGGCACGCTCGCGTACGTCCCGCCGGAGCGGCTCGCCGGCGAGGACGCCTCCCCAGCGAGCGACGTCTGGGCGGTCGGCGTGCTCCTCTGGGAAGCGCTCGCCGGCGGCCATCCCTTTTGGAAGTCTTCCGTGCTCGACGCGGCGAAGGCGATCCAGGCCGGCGCCCCCTCGCTCGCCACGGTCCGCCCCGACCTGCCGCGGCCGCTGACGGCCGCGGTCGACGGCGCGCTCGCCCTCGAGCCCGGGCGCCGCCCGACGGCGGCGCAGCTCGCCGACGCGCTCCGCACGGCGGCCCGTCCACGAAGGAACATGGCCAGGGGACAGTCCCCCGGCCAGGTCCGGATCGGCCAGCTGGCCGACCGCTGGGCCGGCGTGCCGCTGACCGGTCTCGGCGCCGGGCTCGGGGCCGCGGCGCTTCCGTTCTACCCCGGCGGAGCAGCGTTCCTGCTCGGGCTCGCCGCGGCCGCCGCGGCGGCGCTCCGGCCGAGGATCGGGCTGGCGGTCGCCCTCTCCGTGCTCGTCCTCCCGCTCGGGAACGTGTCGCTCGGCCTCGCGATCGCCTACGCGGCCGCCGCCGCCGCCTGGCTCGCGCTCTTCGCCGGGGAGCCCCGCTGGGGGGCGCTGCCCGCGCTGGGGCCGTTGCTTGGACCCCTCGGCGTACTCGTGCTCGCCCCCGCCGCCGCGCTTCGGCTCCGCTCCCCGCTCCGACGCGCCGCCGCGGGCGCCGGGATCGTCGTGGCCGCCGCCGTCGCAGCCGGCCTCCGCGGGACGCCGCTCCCCCTCACCGGCGAGCAGCCTCCGGTCGGCCTCGGGATCGCCGGGAGCGAGGACGTGGGAGCCGCATCGGGCGCGCTCATCTCGGCGCTGGCCGGCCGGCCCGGGATCGCGCTCGCCGCGGGCGCGCTCGCCGCCGCGGCGGCCCTCCTGCCCCTGGCGGCCGCGCGGGGACGGTGGCCCGTGGCGGGCCTCGGAGCCGCTCTCGTCGCCGTTCTCCTACTGCCCGTGCCGGAGATCGCGGCGCTGCCGGTCGTGCTCGGCGCCTGGGCGCTGTGTGTCCCCGGCGTGCTGAGAGCCCCGCGTTAGACTCGATCGGCGGCGGGAAAGCCACCCGCAATTCGTCATGCCCGTCCTCCGGTCGATCGAGCAGAAGCTTGAGTCCCTCTTCGAGGGCGTGTTCGGCCGCGCCTTCCGGACGCACGTCCAGCCGGTCGAGCTCGCGCGCAAGCTCCAGAAGGAGATGGACGACCACAAGGTCGTCTCGGTGTCGCGCGTCTACGCCCCGAACGAGTACGGCGTCTTCCTCTCGCCAGCCGACCGGGAGCAGTTCGCCGACTACGAGCGCTCGCTGGTCGAGGAGCTCCAGCTCTACCTCGCCGAGCACGCGCGGCGCGAGGACTACGCGCTGCTCGCACATCCGCACGTGACCTTCGAGACCGACGACGACCTCGACGTGGGCGAGTTCGGGATCGCGACGCGGATGGTCCAGCCCGAGCGCGGGGGCGGCGCTGCTCCCGAGGCGGAGCCCGGCCACACGATGGTCTACCGGGCGGCGCCCGCAGAGGTCCCGGCGCCGGAGGAACCGGTCGGCGAGCAGGTGAGCGTCAGCTGGGACGGACAGCGGCGGACGATCGACAAGCGCCGCACGCTGATCGGCCGCTCGAAGGAGTGCGACGTCCAGCTCGCCGACCCGAACGCGTCACGCCGGCACGCAGAGCTCCGCCGCGAGGGCAGCGCCTTCTGGATCGTCGACCTCGACTCCACAAACGGGATCGAGGTGAACGGACGGCGGCTGAAGCGCGCGAAGCTGGAGGACGGCGACCGGGTGACGCTCGGCTCGACCGAGCTCGTCTTCCGGCGCGAAGGCCCGTGATCTCGCTCGGCTTCGCCTCGCTCCCGGGGGGGACACCATGTTTCGCGCACGAGCCCCCTTCTTTCAAGGATCTCGGCCGCCGCGGCGCCGTCGGCCGCGCCGAGGTCCCGACTGTGCTCGAGGAGCAGGGGTGACCTTCGACTCGATCGCGATCGACGAGCTGCTGCTCGTCCTCAAGATCGGGTTCCTCGTCCTGCTCTACCTCTTCATCTGGTCGATCGTCCGCAGCGCGTCGCGGGACATCCGGCCCACGCAGGAGAGCATGATCCTGCGTCCCGGCGATGCGGGAGCGCAGCAGCTCGCA
>JACVRU010000057.1 GCA_014534295.1 Thermoleophilia bacterium
AAGCCGGGCGGCGTCCTCCAGCGCCAGGGGCAGACCGAGGCGGCCGTCGATCTCGCGCGCCTGGCCGGGCTCCTGCCGGCGGGGGTCGTCTGCGAGATCATGAACGAGGACGGGACGATGGCCCGGGTGCCCGACCTCGCTCGCTACTGCGCCGAGCACGGGCTGAAGATGATCACGGTCGCCGACCTGATCGCCTACCGGCGACGGACCGAGAAGCTGGTCGAGCGCACGGTCTCCGTCCGGCTGCCGACGGAGTACGGCGAGTTCACGGCCGTCGCCTTCCGCGAGCTGGCCACGGGGAAGCCGCACGTCGCACTCGTCCGGGGGGACGTCGAGGGCGCAGAGGACGTCCTCGTCCGCGTCCACTCCGAGTGCCTCACGGGCGACGTCTTCCACTCGCTCTTGTGCGACTGCGGCGAGCAGCTCGACCTTGCTTTGCGGCGGATCGCTGCCGAGGAGCGCGGCGTGCTGCTCTACATGTCCCAGGAGGGACGCGGTATCGGCCTGCTGAACAAGCTCAAGGCGTACGAGCTCCAGGCCAACGGACTCGACACGGTCGACGCGAACCTCGCTTTGGGCTTTCCGGCCGACATGCGAGAGTACGGGATCGGCTCCCAGATCCTGAGCGACCTCGGTCTGACGACGATTCGCATCCTCACCAACAACCCGAAGAAGATCGCGGGCATCGAGGGCTTCGGCCTCACGGTCGTCGCCGAGGAGCCGATCGAGGTGCCGCCGAACGAGGAGAACCGCCGCTACCTGGAGGCGAAGAGGCAGCGCCTCGGCCACAGGCTCCACCACCAGACGGAGCGGTTCGGCGAGGAATGAGCGCGGAGCCGCTCGAGCAGCCGCAGCAGCAGGAGCCGGAGGTCGCGGAGCCTGAGGTCGTCGAGCACGCGCCCGGCGAGCTCGAGGTCCCCGACGACGTCGCGGTGCTCGAGGGCGAGCCGGCCGGCGGGCGGCCGGTGGCCGTCGTCGTCGCGCGCTTCAACGGCGAGTACACGAGCCGGATGCTGACGCGTGCGCTGCAGGAGCTGGAGGAGCACGGCGTCCCGGAGGGCCTCGTCACCGTCGTCCCCGTGCCTGGCGCCTTCGAGCTGCCCCTCGGCGCGATGGCCGTCGCCAAGACGCGCCGCTACGCGTGCGTCGTCGCGCTCGGCTGCGTGATCCGCGGCGAGACGCCTCATTTCGACTACGTCGCGGGGGAGGCCGCGAGCGGGCTCCAACTGGCGGCGCTCGAGACGGGCGTGCCCGTGTCCTTCGGCGTACTGACGCTCGAGACGGCCGAGCAGGCTGAGGAGCGGATCGAGAAGGCGGCGGAGGCCGTGAGGACCGCGCTCGAGATGGCCGACCTCTTCGCCGAGATCCGCGCCGGCGTGGCCCAGAGCGCCTGACCCGCCGGCGGCCCTCGTCACACTTCCGTGACGGGGGTCAGACCCCCGTGTCCTGAGCCGAACGTCTTCGTGACGAGACTGTGTCTCGAGCGGCCGCCCTCCGCATGAATTCGTGAGCCGCCTTCGCACTCGACACACTTTCGTCACGGGGGTCTGACCCCGGGACGTGCGGCCGCGGGACGCGTCCCCCCGGGGCGCGGCGTGGTACGGGCGGACCGCGTCGGCGGCTACACTGCCGCGGCCATGGCCAAGGTCTGCTCGATTTGCGGCAAGAAGCCCGGCTTCGGTCACAGCCGGAGCCACTCGATGGTCGCCACGAAGCGGCGCTTCGAGCCGAACCTCCAGCGCGTCCGCTTGCTCGTCGGCGGGTCGCCGAAGCGCGCCTACGTCTGCACGCGCTGCCTCAAGGCCGGCAAGGTCGAGAAGGCCGTCTAGCGCGGCTTCAGGCCGTCGAGCACGACGGTCAGATGCTGCCGCCAGCGGTCGGGCGGCGACGACTTGACCGCCGCCCCCACGAGCGCCTCGACGTCCTCCGGGGTCACGTCCGTCCGCAGCTCGCCGGCGGCCTGCGCCCGGCGCACGAGCTCCGCGGCGGCGCGGTGCAGCTCCTGGCCCTCGCAGCGGCTGATGCACTCGTGGAGCCCCCGCTCGCGGGCGTGCAGCTCCGCGATGCCCCAGACGAACGACGTCAGCGCCTGCCCCGCGTCGGGGTTCGCCAGGGCCTGCTCGGCGAGCGCCAGGAGCGTGCGAATCCGCTCCTGCCCCACCGCGGCGATCAACTCGTCTTTCGTCGCGAAGCGGCGGAAGACCGTTGCGTGGCCGACGCCCGCGCGGCGGGCGATCTCGTCGACGCTCGCCTCCGGGCCGTGCTCGGCGAAGACCTCCGCCGCGGCGTCGAGCAGGCGGCGGAGGTTGCGCTCGGCGTCTGCGCGAAGCGGGCTCATGCGCCGACCAGCGCCGGCTCGCCCGTGGCCTCCGCCTCGATCCGCTCGACGTGCCGCCGCCGCAGGAGAGCGAGCAGCACGACCAGGCCGCCGAGGATGAACACGACGCCCCCGCCGAACGCCCAGTGGAAGCCCTCGACGAGCGCCTCGGCGCTGCCGGCCGTGCTCCGCGAGGCGGCGAGCGTGGACAGCACCGCGAGCCCGAGCGCGCCGCCGATCTGCTGCGACGTGTTGAAGATGCCCGAGGCGAGGCCCTGGTCTGCGTCCTCGAGCCCGGTCGTGGCCACGAGCGTCATCGGCATGAAGACGGCACCCATGCCAAGCGACGTGAGCAGCAGCGACGGGAGGACGTTCGCGACGTACGAGCCGTCCACGGGCAGCTGCGTCAGCAGCGCCATCCCGACCGCTGTCAGCAGGAGCCCGGTGACCGCGACCGGCCGCACGCCGACCCGGGGGGTGAACTGCGAGGCGAGCCCCGCCGAGATCATCACGCCTGCGGTGAAGGGAAGGAACGCGAGCCCGGCCGTCAGCGGCCCGTAGCCGAGCACGCGCTGGATGTAGAGCGTGTTGAAGAAGAACATCGCGAACAGCCCCGAAGCCGCCAGGAACATGACGAGGTTCGCGGTCGTCAGCGAGCGCGTCCGGAAGATGGACAGCCGGACGAGCGGCGCGGCCGACCGGAGCTCGACCACGACGAAGGCGACCAGCAGGACGGCCGCCAGCCCGAAGAACGCGAGCGTCGTCGGCGACGTCCAGCCGTCCGTCGCGGCCTTGACGATGGCGTACACGAGCGCCATCAGGCCGCCGGTGACGGCGACCGCGCCGGCCACGTCGTAGCTCGCCGCCGCGTGCTCGTTCCGCGACTCGGGGATGAGCCGGAGCGCGAGGACGAACCCGGCGATGCCCACCGGCACGTTGACGTAGAAGATCCACGGCCACGAGAAGGACTGCGTCAGGACGCCGCCGAGGATGAGCCCGACCGCGGATCCGCCGACGGCGATCGCCGCCCACACGCCGAGCGCGCGCGCGCGCTCGCGGCCCTCCGCGAAGGTCGTCGAGATGATCGAGAGCGCGGCCGGCGAGATCAGCGCGGCGCCGAGCCCCTGGAGCGCCCGTGAGCCGATCAGCATCCCGGAGTTGACGGCGAGCCCGTTCAGGAGCGAGGCGACGGTGAAGACGACCAGCCCGACGAGGAACAGGCGCTTGCGGCCGATCAGGTCGCCGGCCCGACCGCCCAGCAGCAGGAAGCCGCCGAAGACGAGCGTGTAGGCGTTCACGACCCACTGCAGGTTGGCCTCGCCGAGGCCGAGGTCCCTCTGGATCGAGGGCAGGGCGACGTTCACGATCGTCGCGTCCAGGATGACCATGAACTGCGCGAGGCAGACGAGGACGAGGACGATCCAGGGGTTGGTGGTGTGGCGCATGTTGCTCCCGTTCCTAATCGGACTACAGAGTCCGCTTACGATACACACAAGCGGACTGGGCAGTCCACTTCGTGGCAACCGGCACGCAACCTGGCCCGTCCAAGCGGATCGTGGACGCGGCGGCGACACCCCTCGGCCGCATCACGATCTCCCGCGAGGCGATCGCCGAGATCGTCGCCCGCACCGTTGCCGAGTGTTACGGCGTCGTCGGCATGGCGGGCCGGCGGCTGCGTCGCAAGGCGATTGACGTCTCGACAGCGGAGGGCGGAGGCCTCAAGATCGACGTCCACGTGGTCGTCGAGTACGGGCTCAACCTCGCCGAGGTCGGCAACTCCATCCGGGCGCGCGTCCGGTACGAGGTCGAGCGGCTGACGCAGCTGCCCGTGGCGGCCGTCGAGGTGCACATCGAGGACGTCCGCAGGTGAGCGAGCTGCCGCACGTCCGCGCGCTCGTCGCCGGCGCGCTCGCCGCCCTGGACGCCGCCGAGCGGCGGATCAACGACCTCAACGTCTACCCAGTACCCGACGGCGACACGGGCACGAACCTGAAGCTGACCGTCAGCGGGATCGCCGAGGCGCTCGAGGCGAGCACGGCCTGGGCCCGGGCCGACCTCGCACGCGACGTCACGCGCGGCGCGCTGATGGCCGCCCGCGGGAACTCGGGCGTGATCCTCTCGCAGATCGTCCGCGGCGCCGCGGAGGCCCTGGCGAGGAGCGACGACCTGGCGGCTGCGCTCCGGAGCGCGAGCGACGCCGCCTACCGGGGAGTCGGCAAGCCCGTCGAGGGGACGATGCTGACCGTGATC
This sequence comes from Thermoleophilia bacterium, assembly GCA_014534295.1. Taxonomy (GTDB): domain Bacteria; phylum Actinomycetota; class Thermoleophilia; order Gaiellales; family Gaiellaceae; genus JACVRU01. The sequence continues at coordinate 4,568 of JACVRU010000057.1, forward strand.
CGGGAGACGGCGGAGGCCGCAGAGCGCCTCGATCCGCCGACCCTGCCCCAGCTGGTCGCGGCGGCTCAGGAGTCGGTCGAGCGGACTCCCGAGCAGCTCGCGGTCCTCAAGGAGGCCGGCGTGGTCGATGCCGGCGGCGCCGGCCTGGTCGAGATCCTGCGGGGGCTGGCGGCCTACGTCGCCGGCGAGCCGCTGCCGGATCCGCCCGCCTACGAGGAGGAGATCGGGCCCGAGGCGGTCCACCAGGAGCTCTCCGAGTTCCGCTACTGCACGACCGTGCTGCTCGAAGGGGAGGAGCTGGACGGCGCCGCGATCGAGCGCGAGCTCGAGCCGCTGGGCGACTCGCTGCTCGTCGTCGGCGATCCGGCCACACTGAAGATCCACGTCCACACGGACGACCCCGGGGCGGTGCTCTCGCTGGCCGCCGCGCGCGGCACGCTCGAGAGCGTGGAGGTCGCCAACATGCACCGGCAGACCGCCGAGCGAGAGGAGCGCCTGAGCGACGCGCTCGCCGCCGAGAAGACGTGCGAGGCCGTCGCCGTGGTCGCCGGCGCGGGCAACCGGCGCCTCTTCGCCGGGCTGGGGGCCGGCGAGCTGATCGACGGCGGCCGGACGATGAACCCGGCCACGCAGGAGATCCTCGACGCGATCGAGCGGGCGCCCGCTCCCGAGGCGATCGTCCTGCCGAACAACCCGAACGTGATCATGAGCGCCGAGCAGGCGGCCCGCCACGCTTCCAAGCCCGTCCGCGTGATCCCGACGCGGTCGCTCCAGGAGGGGCTCGCGGCGCTCGTCGCGTACGACTCGAGCCGCTCCGCCGAGGCGAACCTCGCCGAGATCTTCGACGCGCTCGAGAGCGTCGGCACCGGGGCCGTCACCGTCTCGTCCCGCGACTCGGAGCCCGACGGGGTCGCGGTTCGCAAGGGCGAGTGGCTCGGCCTCGTGGACGGTGAGGTCGTGGTCGCGGCCGGGGAGTTCGACGAGGCTGCCCGCGCCGTGCTCGAGCGCCTGCTCGCGGAGCCACGCGACGTCGTCACGCTGCTCGCCGGGGAGGCCGCTCCCGCGCTCGACGCCGTCCGTGCGTGGCTAGAGGACGAGCACCCCCACGTGGAGGTCGAGGTGGAGGACGGCGGCCAGCCGAACTATCCGCTGCTCGTGTCGGCCGAATAGGGTGACGGCGTGGCCCCCGTCCGCATCGTCCTCGTCGAGGACAACGACGTCTTCCGCGAGGCGCTCGAGCTGCTGCTCGGGCTCCGCTCCGACGTCGAGGTGGTCGCGGCGGTCGGGAGCGGCGAGGAGGCCGTCGCCGCCGTGCGCGAGCACGAGCCGAGCGTCGTGCTGATGGACTACCGTCTCCCGGGGATGGACGGGGTCCAGGCGACGAGGGCGGTGCTCGCCGCCGCCCCGGGTGCGTCGGTCGTCTGCCTCACGGGCGAGGCTGCCCCGCACGAGATCCGGGCGCTCCTCGACGCGGGCTGCGTCGCCTGCTTGACGAAGGACCAGGAGCTCGACGCGATCGTCCGCGCCGTCGTCGAGGCGGCCGCGTGAGCCTGACAGCGGCGAACACGGCGATCGTGGTCGACTCGACGGCGGACTTCCCCGAGGCCCCGACGCGCTTCCCTAACTGGCGCGTGGTCCCGCTCTACGTCCGCTTCGGCGACGAGAGCCACCGCGACTGCGTCGACCTCGGGCCGGATGAGTTCTACGCCCGGCTCCGCACCGCCTCCGAGCTGCCGACCACGTCGCAGCCGACGCCGGCCGACTTCGCCGCCGCCTACGAGGAGCTCGCCGGCTACGAGCGGATCTACTCGGTGCACATCTCCGGGAAGCTCTCCGGGACGGTCGCGAGCGCGAGGACTGCTGCGGCGGAGGCCGGCGCCGATCAGCTTCGGATCGTCGATTCGGACACGGCCTCCGCCGCGATCGCCATGTTAGGGCTCGCGATCCAGCGCCGCCTCGAGCGGGGAACGACGGACGAGGAGATCGACGAGCTCGTCGAGCGCTACCGCCGCGAGGCAGGCCTGCTCTTCACCGTGGACACGCTCGAGTTCCTCGCGCGCGGCGGGCGCATCGGCCGGGCCCGCGCGCTCGCCGGCCAGATGCTGAACGTGAAGCCGATCCTGACGATCCGCGAGGGCGAGGTGCTCCCGGTCAAGCGCGTGCGGGGGAGCCAGAAGGCGTTCATGGAGTTCGTCCGCGCCTTCCGGGAGGGGACGCCGGACGCACCGGGCCTCCGCGTCGGGATTGCGCACGCAGACGCCCCCGAGCGGGCCGAGGCGCTGGCCGAGCTGGTCGCGCGCGAGCGGCCCCGGGCGGAGATCGACGTGACGACGACGCTCGGCGCCGTGATCGGGACGCACGCGGGCCCCGGCACGGTCGGCTTCTTCTGGTTCTACGACCCCTGAACCAGCCCTGCCAAGGCCTCCTTCGCGCCGCCGACGAGCGGAGCGCCGTGGCCCATGCAGAGCACGTCGAACTCGACGTCCAGCAGCCGGGCGGCGCTCCGCTTCGCCTCCTCGGGGTCGTGCATGTACTCGAAGGGCACCCAGTCGAGCGGGCCCTGCGGCACGCGGACGAACAGATCCGGGGTGAAGAGCACCCCGGCGTCGCGCCGGAGCAGGAGGGTGTGCTGCGTCGTGCCGGCGCCGGGCGTGAAGATTGCCCCGAGCCCGCCGGGAAGCGCGTCCCCCTCCGTGTAGCGCTCGTCCGGCTCCTCGTCGACCTGCTGCGCGAGCGCGGGGACGTAGACGGGCACCCCCAGCTCGCGCCGCAGGCTCCAGGCGGCGCGCTGGTGGGAGCCCGTCGTCAGCACGATCGCGCTGATCCGGTCGAGCTGCTCGAGCGTGTCGTCGGCGAGCGGGTGGGGGTCGATCAGGATGCCGTCGGCGGCGTGCGAGCAGCCCCACGCGCCGCCGATCCGCTCGTCCCGGACGCGCCAGTGCCAGACACCGGGAACCAGCTCCTCGGCGCGGTCGGCGCTCATCCTACGAGACGGTAGACGAGTCCCGCCCGCCAGGTCTCGCCGGCAGCGCCGAAGGTGCGCGCGAGCGGCTCGCAGTCGTAGCCTCCGCGGCCTCCCTGCCAGGCGGCGAGGAGGAAGCCGAGCGAACCTCCTCGGCGTCCGGCCAGCTCCCAACGCCGCATCATCGGGCCCGCCGGGTTGCCGCCGTGGCAGCCCCAGAGGACGCCGTCGATCGAGGGCGTGTCCTCGGCGAACGCCTCCGGCCGCTCCGCGGCCGCGAGCGCCCACGCGTCGAACTCCTCCCAACCCTGCACCTCGACCTCGAGGCACTCCGGGTCGCATGGCGCGAACCGGACGACTGCCCGGCCGGGATCGTCGCACTGCCGCGTCCGGAGGATCGGCCCGGCCGCCGGCCCGCCGGGCTCGCCCGAGCAGACGATTTGGCCGCCCGTGTCCAGAACCTCGAGGCGCCGGTACGGCAGGCGGGCGTGCGCGACGAGCTTCGGCTCCTTCAGGAACGCGAGCTCGTCCGTCCGGCCGCACGCGCCCTCGGCGCAGAGCTCCGTGACCGTGACCGTCGAGCGGAGCGCGTCATCCTCGAGCTCGTAGCTGTACGCGACCCGCATCAGCGGCTCGGGGTAGGTGTGGCCGTCGCTCAGGTCGACCTCGAGCGTGAGCGTCGTCGGGCCGTGCTCGAGCACGCGCGAGTCGACGACGCCGAAGCCGCCGTTCGCGGGGGCGCAACCCCGCACGCTCACCTCCCAGGCGTTGTCGGCCGTGAACCGGAGCTCGCCGGGCCGCCCGCGTGCGTGGTGCCAGCCGAACGCTCCGAGCCCGCCGAAGTCCGTGTCGTTGAGCGTTCCCGGGCCGAGCTCGTCGTCCACCAGCACGCGTCCGTCGGGTGTCTCGAGCCGTGCCACGTAGCCGGGGCCGACGACGTCGGGGACGCAGCGCGTGAAGATCGTCCAGCGGCCGTGGTCGTTGGCGAGGACGACGCGGTCGGCGGGCTCGGGTGCCGGGGCGGGCGCGTTGGCGCGCAGGGGTATCGGGGCGGGCGCGGGGGCGCGCTCGGGCGCAGGCCAGAGGAAGCCGACCGCCCCTAGGGCGGCGGCGGCGAGCAGGAGGACGACAGCGAGGGCGAGGCGCAACCGGCGCAGGGTATCCCGTCCGGGCCTGCTTCCTATACTCGCGGGGCGCTGGTCGTGACAGTTCGAAACTCAACCCGTCTGCCGACGGGCTTTGCGAGCGTGGACCAGGTCCCCGAGTGGCCGCGCCCGCGCGGCGCCCCGCGCCCGCAGCGGCTCGACCGCTCGCTGGAGACCCTTTCGGGTGTCGGCAAGACGGTCCAGCGGCGCCTGGCGAGGCTCGGACTCGAGACCCTCGGCGATCTCCTCCGCCACCGGCCGCGCCGGTACGTCGACCCGACGCGCATCGCCGACCTCTTCGGCGAGGAGGAGACGGTGATCGAGGGCGACGTGCTGCGAGCGTCGAGCCGGCGCGCGCGCGGACGGATGACCGTCCAGAACGCGCGGGTCAAGGACGAGAGCGGCGAGGTGGACTGCGTCTGGTTCAACCAGCCGTGGGTGGCCGAGCGGCTGAGACCCGGCATCAGGGTGCGCGTGATCGGTCACCTGAGGCGGGGCGCGTTCGCGGTCAGGTCGCACGACGTGCTGGAAGAGGCGTCGCCGCCGGGGCTCGTCCCCGTCTACCCGGCGAGCGAGGACGTCACCTCCGGCTTCCTGCGGCGGCTCGTCGACGCGGTGCTGCCGGAGGCGCGAGCCCTCCCGGACCCGCTGCCGGCGACGGTCCGGGAGGCGGAGGGGCTGCCGTTGCGCGCGGACGCGCTCCACGCCGTCCACCGGCCGCGCGGGGCCGCCGAGGCGGAGGAGGGCCGCGGCCGGCTCGCCTTCGACGAGCTGCTCGTGCTCCAGCTCGGGCTCGCGCGCCGCGCCGCCGAGCGGGAGCAGGCGGTCGCGCCGGCGCTCGGCCCGCCGGGCGAGTTGATCGACCGCTACCGCGCAGCGCTCCCGTTCGCGCTCACGCCGTTCCAGGAGCAGGCGGTCCGCGAGCTCGACGCCGACCTGGCCCGCGCCGTGCCGATGCAGAGGCTGCTCCAGGGCGAGGTCGGCTCCGGGAAGACCGTGGTCGCGCTCTACGCGCTGTTGCGCGCGGTCGAGGCCGGCTTCCGCGGCGCGCTGATGGCCCCCACGGAGACGCTCGCGGAGCAGCACTTCCTCACCGTCGAGGGGATCTGCCGTGAGCTGGGCGTGACCTGCTCCCTGCTGACGAGCTCCGTGCCCGCCCGGGAGCGGCGCGCCGGCGCGGGCGCGCAGCTCGTCGTCGGCACGCACGCGCTGATCCAGGAGGGCGTCGAGCTGGACTACCTAGCCGTCGCCGTCGTGGACGAGCAGCACCGCTTCGGCGTCGAGCAGCGGCAGGCGCTCGTGTCGGGTCGCTCGCCTCACGTCCTGCACATGACGGCCACGCCGATCCCGCGCACGCTGGCCCTGACCGTCTACGGCGACCTCCAGGTGAGCGAGATCGCGAAGCCGCCCGCCGACCGGAAGCCGGTCGTGACGCGGTGGATCCCGGAGGAGCGGGCCTCGGAGGCCTACCGGCGTCTGACGCGGCTGCTGCGCGAGGGGCGCCAGGCGTACGTCGTCTGCCCGCTGGTGACCCAGTCCGAGAAAGTCGCCGGGCGGGCGGCCGAGGCCGAGGCGGAGCGGCTGCGGGCGGGGGAGCTGGGC
>JACVRU010000086.1 GCA_014534295.1 Thermoleophilia bacterium
CTCATGGGCTACGACTCGGATCACGCGCGCTCGCTCGGCGAGGTCGGCCGGGAGGGCGTCGCGATCGACTCGCTCGCGGACATGGAGACGCTCTTCGCCGGCATCCCGCTCGGCGAGGTCTCCACGTCGATGACGATCAACTCGCCTTCGGCCATGCTCGTCGCCTTCTACGCGTGCGTCGCCGAGCAGCAGGGAGTTCCGTGGGGCGAATTACGAGGCACCGCCCAGACGGACATTCTGAAGGAGTACATCGCGCAAAAGGAATGGATCTTCCCGCCCGAGCCGTCGATGCGTTTGGTCGTCGACCTGATCCAGTGGTGCTCGCGGGAGTTGCCGAAGTTCCATCCGATCTCGATCTCCGGCTATCACATCCGCGAAGCCGGCTCGAACGCCGCTCAGGAGCTCGCGTTCACGCTGCTGGACGGCTTTGCCTACGTGGAGGCGTGCGTGGAGCGGGGAATGGACGTCGACGAGTTCGCGCCGCGGTTGTCCTTCTTCTTCAACGCGCACCTCGATTTCTTCGAGGAGGTCGCGAAGTACCGCGCCGCGCGGCGGATCTGGGCTCGTGAGCTGCGTGAACGGTACGGCGCGAGGAACCCGCGCTCGTGGCTGATGCGCTTCCACACCCAGACGGCGGGTGTGTCGCTGACGGCGCAGCAGCCGGAGGTGAACATCGTCAGGACGGCGCTCGAGGCGCTCGCCGCGGTCCTCGGCGGAACACAGTCGCTGCACACGAACTCGTTCGACGAGGCACTCGCGCTCCCGACCGAGGATGCCGTCCGCATCGCGCTGCGGACGCAGCAGGTGATCGCGCACGAGACCGGCGTCGTCAACACCATCGATCCGCTCGGCGGCTCGTACTATGTCGAGGACCTGACGAATCGGCTCGAGGAGGAGGCGTACGACTACTTCCGCCGCGTCCGCGAGCTCGGCGGCGTCATCCCGGCGATCGAGGAGAACTTCTTCCAGCGCGAGATTGCGGAGGCCTCGTTCCGCTACCAGATCGAGGTGGAGGCGGAGCAGCGGGTCGTCGTCGGCGTCAACCGCTACACGCTCGAGGACGAGGCGCCCCTCGAGATCCTCCGCATCGACCCCGCGGTGGAGGGCACGCAGGTCGAGCGCGTCCGGGCCGTTCGGGAGCGGCGCGACCAGGCGACGGTGGACGAGCGGCTCACGGCGCTGAAGCGTGCCGCCGCGCGCGACGACGTCAACCTGATGCCGTTCATCGTCGACGCCGCCCGCGACTACGTGACGATGGGCGAGCTGTGCGACGCGTTGCGCGAGGTCTGGGGCGTCTGGCGCGAGACGCCGGTCTTCTAGTCAGATGTCGAGCTGCATGCCGTCGTGGGCGACCTCGCAGCCGTCGGCGCCCGGGAGCTCCTGCGGGCGGTGCGTGACCAGGAGCCGGCGGGCGCCCGCGTGGGCGAACGCGGCCATCGCCTCGTCGATCGAGAGGTGGCCCCGCGGTTCCCCGTCCGCCTCGCCCGACAGCAGGGTCGCCTCGCAGACGAACAGGTCCGCGTCGCGCGCGAGCTCGACCAGACTCCCACTCGGCGCGCTGTCGCCCGAGTACGCCATCGTCCGTGCGCCGTTGGTGACGCGGAAGCCGTACGTTTCGAGCAGGTAGTGGGGCAGCCGCAGCGGCAGCACCTCGAAGCCGGCCGCCCGGAAGGGCTCCCGCTCCGCGTAGGCGCGCAGGTCGAAGACCCGCTCGAACATGTCCGGCCAGCCGAGCCGTTCGCCGAAGGCCGCCAGCTGCTCGCGGCCGGTGGGCGGGAGCCAGAGCTCCACGCGGGGCAGGTCGTGGCCGAGCCCGTAGAGCGAGCCCCAGACCCACGGGACGAGGTCGCCCCAGTGGTCGAGGTGGAAGTGCGTGATCGCGATCGCGTCGACCCGCGGCCAGCCCTCCTCCTCGCGGAGCCGGGCCAGCACGCCCGGCCCGCAGTCCAGAAGCAGCCGGCCGGATCCTGTCAGCAGATAGCCGGACTGGGCGCCCCCCGGGTTCGGCCAGGCGGGCGAGCAGCCCACGACGGTTAGCTTCACCGCGCCGTCCTCATCGACCCGGCGATCATAGTGGCGACTCCTATACTCACCGCCGTGGGCGCAGCCGCGAGGAAGATCCGCGTCGTGATCGCGAAGCCGGGCCTCGACGGCCACGACCGCGGTGCGAAGATCATCGCGCGGGCGCTGCGCGACGCCGGCATGGAGGTCATCTACACCGGCCTCCACCAGACGCCCGAGCAGATCGTGGAGACCGCGGTCCAGGAGGACGCCGACGCGGTGGGGATCTCGATCCTCTCCGGGGCGCACATGACGCTCGTCCCGCGGATCCTCGACCTCCTCCGCGAGAACGAGGCGGAGGACGTGCTCGTCGTGGTCGGCGGTACGATCCCGCGCGAGGACGCGCAGGTGCTCGAGCAGCAGGGAGTGGCGGGCATCTTCACGCCGGGCGCGCCGACGAGCGAGATCGTCGCCTTCATCCGAGACCGAGTGCCCGTCGCCTAGCGGCTACTGGCTGAGCGAGATCTTCTCGGCCGTCAGCGACAGCGGGGCTCCGAGCTGCGCCTGGAGCGTCGTCGGCTGCGTCTCCGTCCACACCGTCGCCGGCTTCCCCGTCGCGAGCGCGGCGATGCGCGCACCGGCGATCAGCGCGCCGAGCGGGTTGAAGACGGCCGTCTCGGGCGAGACGGCGAGCTCGACCTTCCGCCCGACCTTCGTCAGGCTGTGGCCCCCCGGGTAGCGGACGAGCCGGTCGACAGCCAGGGTCGCCGAGTCGGGAGCGGCGCTGACGACCGTGCCGCGCATCGTCAGCCGGAAGACGTCCGAGCCCGGCGCCGGCGCGAAGAGAAGCTTGCGGGCGCTCCGGAGGTGCCGGTACGGATTGACCGAGCCGCCGCCGCCGCCGGGATGGACCTCGAAGTGGAGGTGCGACGCGGTCCCGTCGGCGTCGCCGGAGTCGCCGACGTAGCCGATCACCTCGCCCGCCTGGACGCGCGCCCCGTTCTTCAGTCCCCGCGCGAACGCGACTCCCTGCACGCAACCGCCGTCGTTGTCGTTCTTCAGGGTGCGGTCGTTGTTCAGGTGGATGTAGAGGTACGTCGTCCCGCTCTTCCCGTGCAGGTAGAGCATGCAGCCGGCGCGGGAGGAGCTCGTCCAGAAGGTCACGCGCCCGGCCTCCGCCGCCACGACGAGCGACCGCTTCGGGGCCATGATGTCGATTCCGTCGTGCCTGCCCTGGCCGCGCGGCGCGCCGTAGTCGTCGCTGTAGATGGCCTTGCCGACGACGGGGAAGATGAGCTGCGGGACCTTCGCCTGGGCAGCCGCGGGCGCGGCGAGGGCCGCGGCGAGAACGATGAGGAGGCTTCGGCGGAGCATGTTCTGGGGATGCGTTCGCGCTCGAAGGGCGGGAGCCTACCACCGATTCCGAACCGCCCGGCCGGTGCGGGCCTGCTCGTTAGAGTCCGCGCGGCATGAAGATCGCAGTCTGCGTGAAGCAGGTGCCTGAGGGGAACAAGCGCCTCGACCCCGCGACCAAGCGGCTCGACCGCTCCGGCGAGGGGGTCCTCAACCCCTTCGACGCCAACGCAGTGGAGGAGGCTCTGCGGGTCAAGGAGCGGACCGGCGAGGGCGAGGTCGTCGTGCTCACGATGGGCCCGCCCCAGGCCGCCGACGCGCTCCGGAAGGCGCTCGCCATGGGCGCGGACCGGGCCGTCCACGTGGCCGACGAGCGGGCGGCCGGCTCCGACCTGGTGGCGACGAGCCGGGTTCTCGCCGCCGCGCTCGCGCGCGAGGAGCCCGAGCTGGTCCTCTTCGGCCAGCAGTCGGCCGACTCAGACGGCGCCGTCCTCTGGGCGGCGGTCGCCGAGCGCCTCGAGCGGCCCGTCATCTCCCAGGTCGCCGAGCTTACCGTCGAGCGTGGCAGGGTCCGGGGCAAGCGCCAGACGGAGTTCGGCTACGACTTGATCGAGGCGCCGCTGCCCGCCGTGATCGCCGTCTCCGATGCCGTCAACGAGCCGCGCTACCCGTCGCTGAAGGGGATCATGGGCGCGAAGAAGAAGCCGCAGGAGGAGCTGTCGCTCGCGGACCTCGGGGTCGAGGCGGAGTCGAGGACGACTGTGCTGGAGCTGACGGAGCCGCCCGGTCGCGGCGAGCCAGCGCGCGCCGAGACCGCGGAGCAGATCATCGCGTTCCTCGAGCAGAAGCGCCTCCTGTGAAGACCATCGTCTTCCTCGAGCACCACGACTCGGAGCTCCAGAAGGGCGCACTCGGTGTGCTCTCGAAGGCCGCCTCGCTCGGCGGGGACCTCACCGGCGTGCTCGTCGGAGCCGGCGTCCGCGAGCTCGCCGCTCAGGCAGGGAAGTTCGGCGCGGGCCGAGTCCACGTCTGGGACGACCCGTCGGTCGAGGCGCCGCTGCCGCAGCCGCGGGTGGACGCCCTCGCGACGCTCGTCGAGGAGGAGGGCGCGGACACGGTGCTCTTCGCGGGCTCCGTCCTCGCCGCCGACGTGGCCGCCGGGCTCGCGGCCCGGCTCGACGCCGGCCTCAACTGGGACCTCGTCGATCTCGAGGCGCGCGGCGAAGAGCTGGTCGGGAAGCGCCCCGCGCTCCAGGACACCGTCTACGTCGACGTCGGCTGGACGTCGACGCCGCGGCTCGCGCTCTTCCGCTCGGGCGCGTTCGACCCGTCCGCCGGCGGCGGCGGCGAGGCCGAGGTGCGGGAGTTCTCGGCGGAGCTGCGCGACTTCTCCACCGTTGCCGCGATGGTCGAGCAGGCCCACGAGGAGTCCTCCGGACCGGCGCTGGAGGAGGCGGACGTGATCGTCGCCGGCGGCCGCGGACTGGGCGAGCCGGAGAAGTTCACGCTCGTCGAGGAGCTCGCGAAGGCCTTCGGCGGGGCAGTCGGTGCGACGCGGGCCGTCGTCGACGCCGGCTGGTACCCGTACGCGCACCAGATCGGGCAGACGGGCAAGACGGTGTCGCCGAAGCTCTACGTCGCGGTCGGCATCTCCGGCGCGATCCAGCACAAGGTCGGCATGCAGAGCTCGAGCGTCATCGTCTCGATCAACAAGGACGCCAACGCGCCGATCTTCGAGTACTCGGACCTGGCGGTCGTTGGCGACCTGCACGAGATCGTCCCGAAGCTGACCGAGCTGGTCAGGCAGAAGCGTGGCGCGTAGGGGACTGCTGCGGCCGCCGCCGCCCCGTCCCGAGCGGCCGCGGGCACGCGGCCCCGTCAAGCCGTCCGACTGGCCGCCGCCGTTCTCGCCCGGGGAGGCGATCGCCGCGCCGACCGACCCACAGGACGAGCGCATCGAGGTCGGCTTCCTCGTGGTCGGCGCCGGCCCCGCCGGGCTCGCCTGCGCGATCAGGCTCGGGCAGCTGCTCGAGGAGCACCACGAGGTCGCCGAGCGGCTCGGAGAGGTACCAGTCGCGGTGCTCGAGAAGGGCAAGCAGCCCGGCTCGCACCTCCTCTCGGGCGCCGTCGTCAACCCGCGGGCGCTCCAGCGGCTGTTCAAGGGGCGCAAGCGACTCGACGAGCTGCCGCTCGGCGCGCCGGTGGAGCACGAATCCGTCTACTTCCTCACGCGGTCGCGGGCGCTCCGAATCCCAACGCCGCCCACGATGAGGAACGACGGCAACTACGTCGTCTCGCTGTCTCAGCTTGGCCGCTGGCTCGCAGAGGAGGCCGAGGACCTCGGCGTCACGATCCTTCCCGAGACTACCGCCGACCGACTCCTCGTCGAGGGCGCGCGCGTGGTCGGCGTGCGCACGGGCGACCACGGTCGCGGTCGGGAGGGAGAGCCGCTCGAGAACTTCGAGCCCGGCTCCGACGTCACGGCCAGGGTGACCGTGCTCGCCGAGGGAACGCTCGGGCACCTGACCGGCGCCGCGCTCCACCGCTTCGGGCTCGCCGGCGAGAACCAGCAGGTCTGGGCGCTCGGCGTCAAGGAGGTCTGGCGCGTCCCCCGGCCTCTCGACCGGGTCGTGCACACGATGGGGTGGCCGCTCCGCACGGCCGCCTCGTTCCGCGAGTTCGGCGGCTCCTTCGTCTACCCGCTGGGGAAGGATCTCGTCTCGATCGGGCTGGTCGTGGGCTTGGACTACCGGGACGCGGAGCTCTCGGTGCACGATCTGCTCCAGGAGCTGAAGACGCACCCGCTCGTGCGCGGCATCCTCGCGGGGGGCGAGCGGGTCGAGTGGGGTGCCAAGACGATCCCGGAGGGCGGGTTCCTGGCGCTCCCGCGGCGCCTGCACGCGCCGGGACTGCTGATCGCCGGCGACGGGGCCGGCCTCGTGAACGTCCCCGCGCTCAAGGGCGTCCACTACGCCGTCGAGTCGGGGCGGCTAGCCGCGGAGGCCGCGTTCGAGTCGATCCGCCCGGGCTCCACGCCCTGGACGCCGGGCGCGCTCGCGGGCTACGATCGGGCGCTCGAGGAGAGCTTCGTCTGGGACGACCTGCGCCGCGTCCGGAACATGCGGCAGGCGTTCGGCCGCGGCTTCTGGATCGGCGGCGCGCTCGCCGGAATGATGACCGCCACGCGCGGGAAGCTTCCGCCCGGCGAGGGCCGCACCGAGCCCGACGCCGACCAGCCGCTTCTCCGCACCGACCGCGCCCGCCGGTATCCGCGCCCGGACGGGCAGCTCACGTTCGACAAGCTCTCGTCCGTCTTCGCCTCGGGGAACCGCACGCGAGACGACCAGCCGAGCCACATCCGCATCCGGCGACGCGTCCCGATCCGGCTCGCCGAGATGTGGGCGCGCATGTGCCCGGCGCAGGTGTACGAGCTCGGCGAAGGGCACGGCGACGGGACCGTCGACGTGCAGGTCACCGCCTCCAACTGCGTGCAGTGCGGTGCGATCACGGCCAAGGGCGGCCGCCTGACGATGCCCGAAGGCGGCTCCGGGCCGGAGTACGAGCAGACCTAGCGGGTAATACGGCCGGCGTGAGGTCGGTCTTCGCCGTCTTCGTCCTCTACGCCGCGTTCATCGTCGCGGGTCTCGCCGTCTACATCGCGGTCGGCCTCCTGCACCGATGAGGCAGGCCCTGCGGGACAACGGGCTGGCGCTGTTCTTCTTCGCGATCCTGATCGGCTCCCTCGTCGGCCAGCTGATCGCGGGACAGCGCGCTTTCAACGAGGAGGCGCTCGTCCACGGCTCGGAGCCGGTCTCGCTGGGCCGCTATCTCTTCTCGTCTGAGTTCGGCCGCGCGATGCTCGAGAACTGGCAGTCGGAGTACCTCCAGTTCTCGCTCTTCCTGCTCGCGACGATCTTCTTCGTCCAGAAGGGGTCGCCCGAGTCGAAGGACGAGCCCGGGCCGGAGAGCGACAAGGAGGCGAAGGTCGGCCGCTACGCCCCGAAGACCGGGCCGCGCTGGGCAGGCGTGGGCGGCTGGCGCCAGGTGCTCTATTCGTACTCGCTGCTGATCGTCTGCACCGGGATCTTCCTCGCCTCGTGGGCGGGCCACTCCTTCACGGGCTGGAGCGAGTACAACCACGACCAGGCCGAGCACGGGCAGCCGTCGATCTCGTGGGCCGCATACCTCCGGCATCCGACCTTCTGGGAGCAGACCTTCCAGAACTGGCAGTCGGAGTTCCTCGTCGTCGGCTCGCTGGCCGTCTTCGCCGTCTATCTCCGCGCCCGCGGGGCGACCGAGTCGAAGCCCGTCGGCACGCCGCACGACAGCACCGGCGTCTCGAACTGAACTAGCGTCTTCTCCGTGCCCGTCACGCGCGACGACGTGCTCGCGGCCCGCGAGGCGATCGGCGGCCGCCTCCATCGGACGCCCGTGCTCAGCTCGGAGACGCTCGGCCCGGGCGTCTTCCTGAAGGCGGAGCTCTTCCAGAAGACCGGCTCGTTCAAGCCGCGCGGCGTGCTGACGAAGCTCGCGTCGCTGACGGAGGAGGAGAAGCGGCGGGGAGTGATCGCGATCTCGGCCGGCAACCACGCGCAGGCCGTGGCGTGGGCCGCCGCGCGCGAGGGCGTCGACGCGCTGATCGTCATGTGGCGGGGCGCGAGC